>JABMRB010000603.1 GCA_013202865.1 Candidatus Nealsoniibacteriota bacterium
AGCCCGCGCCGCGGAAACCGTTTGATGCGTATTTCGAGATGGGAAAGAAAATGGCCACCGCCTATGTTGAAGGTGGCCCGACTGCCGGCAATCCGCTCATGGAACAGTCTGATCCATTTGCCGAGCAGATGACCACCGCCGTAGGAGCCTTTGTGCAGGAGCAGACCGACGAATTGGACTCGGCCATGGAGGGCATCGTGGCCGGGTGCCAATACCACGTTGAAAGTGGGGATGATCTTCGGAGCGATTGGCCTGCTCGTTTCGGTTGTGATTGGGTGGCGACTCTCCCGATCGATTGTGGGCAATGTAAAGAAGGTCGCCGACGTGCTGAAAGTCGTCGCCGACGGTGACTACAGCCAGAAAGCCGACGTCAAGAGCAAGGACGAACTGGGTGAAATGGCGGCCTCGCTGAACGTGGCAATTGGCGCCGTGGCCGAGGCGAGCGAAGAGGCTAAGAAATCGGTGGATAATCTCAATAACCTCCCCACGCCGGTCATGGCCGTCGACAAGGACTTCACGGTCACGTTCCTCAATCCGGCCGGTGCCCGGGTTGTGGGTTCCACGTCGGAGCAGTGTGTCGGCAAGAAGTGCTACGATCCATGCACCAACCCACATTGCCAAACACCGGAATGCCGTTGTGCCCAGGCCATGCAGAAGGACGGGATCCTCACCGCCGAAACGGTGGTCGATCCGGGCGGTCTGAATCTTCCCATTCAGTACACCGGCGCGCCAATCAAGAACGCCGACGGCCAAATCATCGGCGCCCAGGAATTCGTGGTCGACATGACCGACGTCAAGAAAGCACAAGAGGTGGCCGATTGAGTTGCCGTGTACCAGAAGCAAGAAGTCGCGAAGCTTTCCGAAACATTGGAGAAGGTTGCCGACGGGGATCTCTCCGTACAGTACAACGTTGCCGACTCGGACGCGGACACGGCTGATGTACGCAGTAGTTTCCAGGCCATCGCCGACGCTACCAACGCCACCGTCGGCACGCTCGCCCAAGCCAAGAGCGTTGCCGAGAAGGTCGCGCAATTCCAGGAGATGGAAGTCGACAAACTGTCAACGATCATGCAAGAGGTTGCAGACGGGAACCTGACCGAGAAGTATCAGGTGGCCCATGCCGATGAGGATACAACCGGTGTGGCGACTGCATTCGGCAACATTGCCGAAGCGGTCAACGCCACGCTGGTGAATCTCAACGGAGTCATCGGCCAGGTCACCGAGAGCGCGGCCCAGTTCAACGAGGGCTCGCGGGTGATCGCCTAGAGTTCGCAGCCGCTGGCCAGCGGCGCCCAGGAGCAAATCGCCAGCGTCGAGGAGGTCAGTGCCTCGATCGAAGAGTTGACCGCGTCAATCGACGGAGTGAAGAACAACGCTGCGGAGGCCGACAAGGTGGCCAAGAAGACCAACCAGTTGGCCGAGCAGGGCGGTGCGGCGGTACAGAAGTCGATCGAGGCCATGGAACTGATTCGCACCAGTTCCACGCAGATCGCCGAGATCATTCAGGTGATCTCCGAGATCGCCAGCCAGACGAACCTGCTGGCATTGAACGCGGCGATCGAGGCAGCCCGGGCCGGCGAGCACGGCATGGGATTCGCCGTGGTGGGCGACGAGGTCCGCAAACTGGCGGAACGGTCCAACCAGGCGGCCGGCGAAATTACCTCGCTGATCAAGGAATCGAGCACTCGGGTCGCCTGCATGAATGCATAGACGCTGGTCGGACCCACAAACGTCCAGCCATGTTCCTTGAGGGCTTTGCTAAGCGAACGAGACTCAGCGGATTCGGACACGAGCTTCTCCCGAGGACCCTTTGAGCACGGCTCGAACTGCCAGAAGAATGCTGCGAGAGAACCGTGTTCTTTAACAAGCTCGATGGCCCGGCGTGCGTTGCCAATGGTTGACTCAATCTTGCCGCGATGGCGAACAATACTGGAATCCTTGAGCGGCCGCTCAAAATCGTGTCTCGATGATTAGCACCTCATTCTACCAGAATACCTGACTTGGCGGGGGAGGCAAGAGGCGACAATGGCAAGCCGGGGTAACGGGAGTCGGCGGTCGAATGATGAGGTCTGCCTTGCTGGAAACGTGCTTTGTCCCTGGGTAATCACTTGCCATCAGCTTCCAGAGAACCCATAATGCCGTAGCTGAGTCGAAAACAACACCTCACCATTTTCAAGGAGACCGACGTGCGAACCCTCACTATCGTTTGCCTTCTGCTTGGACTTCTGCTGTCCTGGCACACCGCCGCCGCCCAAGCGGCCGATCCGATGCTTGCCCATGACGTGTATTTCACCTTGAAGCACGACTCGGACGATGCGAAGGAGAAGTTATTGGCGGGCTGCAAGAAATATCTGGCAGACCATCCGGGTGTCGTATGGTTTGCCGCTGGCATCCTCGTCGAAGACCATCAGCGGGATGTGAATGACCAGGACTTCGACGTAGCCCTACACATGGTGTTCAAGGACAAGGCTTCCCACGACAAATACCAGAATGCCGACAAACATCACAAGTTCATCGAAGAGTTCCAAGAGAACTGGGAAGCTGTTCGGGTCTTCGATTCCTTCGTGAATGTGTCATCTCACGCGGGAACGGAGAGTAGACGTCACCCTGAGAAGCCGAAGGCCCACCATGAACAGGAGCAGCACCAGCCCGATCAGGCAAAGAAGCCTCGACTTCCCGATCCAGCGTCGTCATTTGCCGGGATGGTCCGAGGTAAGGTAGTGGCGAAGTATGACTCTGGTGATTTCGCCTTGAACGTGGCACATGTCATGGAGGAGTGGCAACACAGCAAAGCCGAGAATCCGAAGAGCCTCATCGGCAAGACCGTCTTGGTCAATGGTCGGAAGGAGCATGGCGAGAATGTGGCGAAGTTCATCCACAGCCTCAAGATCGCCGAGATGGTCACGATCGACGTGGCCCATCAGGGCAAAGGGGAAGCCCTTACGATTCTGGAATTGACGGAGGAGCAGAGAGAGCGAATCAAATAGGCTGGATGCAATAGGCCCCATCACGTTGCGATACGGCGCGATGGGGCTTTTGTTTCTTGGAGTCAGGCGAATCATTTGCGAGCCCGCAGCATAATTTTAATGCGTTTATTTGTCTCCAAAATCCCATGGGGTCAAGAACTGCCTACCTCCCCCTCCCCAGTCCACGACCTTCTTCTTTCGATGGGACTCCGACGCATTCATCCCACCATCCCGGCAAAGGCCGCCCTCTCTTCTCCCCCGCACCTTTTTATTCAAGCTTCGGCACTACTCAGCCACCACAGACTACTTGTCAAGACAATCGACTCGGGCCAAAATATGCCATGCCCCACCACGACCAGTATCCACATTTCAGGGAGGACGCTATGCGACACGCCCAAACCGTTCTGCTGTTGGTCTTCGTCTGCGTAATGCTGTTCGCTCACTCGAACCGGGCACACGCCGATGAACCAACCGCCGCTCCCGAGTTCACAGTGCGTCCTATCGCCCATGTCAAGAAGACGGAGGACCACACGGTCATCGTCCTCGACAAAAAGTTTCAGCCGGGTCTTCTTGGTTTGAAGGACTACTCACACGCATACGTGTTCTGGTGGTTCAGTAAGAATGACACGCCCGAGAAGAGGTCAGTCCTCCAAGTCCGTCCGATGGGCAATCGGGAGAACCCGGTCACCGGCGTGTTCGCCACACGGTCTCCGATGCGTCCAAACTTGATCGCAATGACCCTATGTAAGGTCATTTTGGTCAAAGATAACGAAGTCGAGGTGGAGAAGATTGACGCCTTTGACGGAACGCCCGTGCTCGACATCAAACCCTTCATTCCGGGCTACGATTCAACGCCGAATGCTAAGCTCCCCGACTGGCTCGTGAAGGCCAGGAAGAAACGCGAGACGAAGGAATAGAGAATGTCCCCGCACGTATGACCGAGACCGACCGGGCGTCTCCACGCCCTGGCTACGCTCATCTCGCCTTGTCGGTCGGGTCGGAACATGACGTAGACGCCCTGACTGAGAGACTTCGGGCAGCCGGGGTGCCAGTCGTAGGTGGTCCAAGGCGGACTGGAGACGGATGCTACGAAAGCACGGTGCTCGATCCGGACGGCAACCATATTGAGATTACGGTGTGACTCATGAAAGCATCAGTGTATATCGCGACAAGCCTGGATGGTTTTATTGCTAGGCCAAATGGTGACCTCGATTGGCTCGGACACGCCCAGGGCCTTGAGGTGGCTGCCGGGGAGTGATTCAGTCGCCTTTCAGACCGAGAAGGCTCTGGGCGTAGCCTTCCGGCGGCTACCACGTTGCATCCGTGTTGCAGTGCCATTACAGGGCAATGGTACTGCAATATGTGCATACGGATTGCATACGGAGGCATTGCATACACGAAAAAAGGACTCACGACCAATCGTCGTAAGTCCTTGCTATGAAAGAAGTACCGGAGGTGGGACTTGAACCCACACCGCCCGAAGGCGACTGGATTTTGAATCCAACAAGACTGGATTTCTCGCGCATTGCATTGCCACGGCACAGCCATTGCATCGCAATGTCTAACGCCTTGTATGCAGCACTTTGCGGCGTTTTCTGCCGTTTCTGCAATGCCAGTGCAATGGCGTTGCCATTACCTTGACATGGGCAATACTGTTACACGGATGTTACACGGCGCTATTCCCAACGAACCGGCCGCCGACTATGCTTTTGGGGAGGCAACCTGGCAAAGGAGCATCCGATGGCAAGTCTCCACAAGGACTCCCGCACCGGCAAGTGGATCATCATGTTCCGCTGGGGCCGGCAGTTCCGTCGATCGAGCAATACCAAGAGCAAGGCAGAAGCTCTGGCCGTCAAAGCTCGGGTCGAGGACACGATCCGTTTCCTCAGGCAAGGTCGCATCTCTATTCCCGACGGTGCTGAGTCCGGCGTCTGGATTATGTCCGAGGGCAAAGTGAGCACCAAGCCCGGAGCAAAGGAAAGCTCCCTGACGCGTGTCGGGGAAATTTGTGAAGCCTATCTGGTGGGACAGATTGACAAGGCAGACACGACCCTTGCAAGCGAGAAGGTGCGCATTCGGCACATACGGCGGCTATTCGGCGAGACAGCAGTCATGGGGACGTTGACTCTCAACGACCTCCAGGAGTACGTGAACAATCGCCTGAAGGAGAAGTATCGTGGCGCCTCGATTTCCGGCAAGACGATCCGGAAAGAGGTGGGCCAGTTCCGTGAGATATGGGACTGGGGCAGAGAACGCGGCTACGTGAATACGAAATGCCCCATCTACGGCAGGTCGTCCAGCAAGTGGGCGGTTGCCGTGCCCAAGCCGAAGGAAAGGGAGAGGTTTCAGACATGGGCGCAGATAAAACGTCAGATTTCCAGAGGCGGACTCACGAAAAGGCAGCAGAAGGAACTGTGGATGAGCTTGTTTCTTGATGACAAACAAGTTGCCGAGCTTCTGAATCACGTGAAAGACAGTGCCCTGCACCGCTTCATCCATCCCATGTTCATGCTCACTGCCTACACTGGGGCTCGGCGCGGCGAAGTGTGTCGCTCCCGAGTTGATGATTTCGACTTCGAGACGGGGTTAGTGAAGCTCCGCGAACGAAAACGTAGAAAGGATATGGCCGAGACGTTTCGTTTCGTCCCGATCCACCTGCGACTGCGCGAGGTCATGCAGGAATGGTTCGCCAATCACCCCGGTGGCCAGTACACGATCGTGGCCCCCTTGGAAATGCCGAGGCGGAAGCGACGGAAGACCTTCCAGGAACTGAACCCGGCCGAGGCACGCCATCATTTCAATTACACTCTCGCCGGAAGTGAGTGGCAAGTCATTCGCGGGTTTCACGTCTTGCGGCATTCCTTTGGCTCAAACCTGGCAAGGTCGGGCAAGGTGCCCCGCGACACCATTGCGGAATGGATGGGGCACACGACCGAGGAGATGAAGGCCCTCTACCAGCACCTATTTCCTCAGGATGGGCAAAGTCAGATTGATGTGTTGAAGTGACCGTGGCCGGCTGTTCGATTGCCCGTCGCGAAGAACGACCCAGATGGCAGTACACGCCTACTCACTGGCGCGTGGTAGCCACTGATTGACCTAGCGGGCACTGTTGGCTGAAGTGTTGACTACCACCCTCTCTACTCTAGTCGGGAATGCTTGCCGATGGACCACAATGAACAGATGAGGCCGCCGACAAGCATTCCAGACGTCCATAGGGCAGAAAGAACAAGGTGAGGTCGCCCCGATTTGCCTGGAAGGTCGAGTAGCGACCATTTCATTGCGCATCTCCCTTCCTGTCTGCCTAATTGAGCGATGGCCCCCCTCGCACTCTTACTTCCCAGCCTTACAGACTGGCTTGATCGCCTGCAACATCCTGTCCAGTCCATCCCAACCTTCACAGACGCAGTACAGGCGCTGAATCTTCTTCACGACATCACATGCACTGTCGATCGATTTCTCTCCACCGACAAACTCTGATACCACCTTCAGTCGCCTATTGTACTCTTCAAACGTGATTGCCGCTTTGGCACTCTCTTCTTGTCGGTCCTTTCTTTCCTCTCTCAGCATATTCGAGATCTGGCTCGCGCTAGGAGATACCTTCTCTTTCGACTTCTGCATCATTTCCCGAATCCTTGCGGGCTTTACGGTTCTGATGGCCTCATCATCCAACTTTGCCATCGCCCTCTTGATCGCAGCGGCAGCGCCGACGCGACGCGTACCTTCTCCACGAGTTTGCCTGGTCTTCTTTCTTGCGCTCATGTGTAGTTCTCCGATGCTTGGGACATTCTTGATACTATAAAATTACTATCTACTTTAATGTTTGTCAATAGTCCACGGGAGTCTTTGTTGCCATCGGGCGACAGGCTCCCGTCTGCTGGTACGTTCTGCTCGTGCGGCGAGCCACATCAGGCACCCGGAGTCCGAGCACAACTCACCTGGATCCCGCCAAAGTGGGGCCTAAATGGTGTTGTGGCGCCAATCCGCACTTCGGAAGCCCACCTGTAGTGGTATTTGCACACCACACGAGAGAGGTGTATCCTGGCGGCCTTTTTCTTTAGAATGCGTCGCGAGGGTCTTTACTGCTTCTACTAACTGTATTACTATGGCGTAGAGTGTGCGTCGAAATCCTACGCGGGAGGGAAGTAGAAGGATGGAAAATACTCCCAGGAATGGGGACGGCGGGATTGAGCGCCTGTTGTCGGCCGTGGTCCTGCAAATGTTGTCGATCGAGACCAAGGTGGGTGAGATCCATGAGATGCTCGCCTCGCAGCAGGCTAGGAAGGCGTGGTACACGACGACGGAGGTTGCCGAGAAGATGGGCGTCAGCGTTTATACCGTGCGGGTTCGATGGTGTGCCGGAGCTCGCATTCGCGCAAAGAAGGATTTCGAGACGGGTCAGTGGCGCATTTCGGGCGAGGAATTCGAACGGCTACGGAGGGGAGGCGGTCTCCTGCCGCGAGGAAGCGAATCAGAAGTTGTGGGAAATGAAGATTAACACGTTGCACTTACCTTTTTGCACTCTGTGAGATCACGATGGAAAATTTTGTAGATGTGTCGGCGATCCCGATCCGCGATCCTCGGTGGATTTGGGAGCCGTATGTGCCGCAGGGTGAGATCACGATATTGGAAGGGGAGAAGGCGACGAACAAGAGCAGCTTGGTTGCTCATATTGTCGCTGCGCTGTCAACCGGGAGGCCGATGCCCGGCTGTACTGATCGGCGTCCGAAGCGCGCTGCGCTGTTGCTGGTGGGCGAGGACAGTGAAGCTACTGCCGCCTCGCGGCTTGCTGCGGCTGGGGCTGACCTCGATTTGGTGACCATTTATGCTAAGTACGGCGCTATCCCCAAAGATCTGGACAACATTCGAAGGTTCCTTGAGGAGAAGAAGGCGGGAGCGTATCCGGTGCGCCTACTCGCCATCGATACCATTGAGTGCTTCTTTGGCCCGAGCACGAACGCAAACCAGAAGGTCCGCCGCGAAGCTCTTGGTCCTCTGCAGGAATTGGCCAGGGAGCTCGAACTCGCAGTCATACTCGTTCGTCACTTCGGCAAGGCTCGGGGGCGAACGTTGAATCGCGGGCTTGGGTCGTACGGGATTGTTGGAGCCGCTCGCAGTGTCTTGCAGATGTTTCTATCCCCGAAGGACCCCGACAATTTGCGCGTATGTGCGTTAGCATCCTCTAATCTAGTTGCACCGCAGCCCTCCCAACTGTTTGAGTTGGGGGTGGCGCCGGTCGACGGAATGGACGCTCCCGTGCTCCGACTCGAGCATGCCGGCATCAGCAGATTCTCGGCTGATGAACTTAACGGCATGGGCAAGAGAAAGGCGACGAAGTTGGACGCGACGACGGAGTCGCTCAAAAGAATACTCTCGGGCGGCCGCCAGGAATATAATAGTCTACTGGGGCAGATCCGGGATGAACTAGAAGTGTCCAAGCGCACGATCGATGAAGCTAAGAGAAGCCTTGGAATAGTGAGTACCCGCGAGGGTAACAACCGTGAAGGCGAGCAG
Organism: Candidatus Nealsoniibacteriota bacterium; assembly: GCA_013202865.1. Taxonomy (GTDB): domain Bacteria; phylum Planctomycetota; class Planctomycetia; order Pirellulales; family Thermoguttaceae; genus JABMRB01. The sequence goes on from JABMRB010000603.1 coordinate 8,478, forward strand.
CAGACGTACTGGGAGTTGCTCGATGGTTCCGACAAAGTGGAACCGGGCGGGAACTAGCCTGAACACGGTGGCAACTTGGCAGTGAGCGAGCGGCTACAACGGCGATCACAGAGGCGGCGATGAAGATGTCCGCCCGTGCGTATTCTTGGCGATCACCTGTCAGGTAAGCGGAAGTGTTACTGGTTGAGTCGGAAAGAAGTGCCGTAGAGGGCAACCTGGCAACGGGATTACACCTTCAAAGCAGCTTGTGGGAAATTGTCATGATCAGCGTCGAGCCATTATCTCTGCTGGAAGAACTCAAGGAACTCTCTCTCAGATGTGCCAGAGCTGAGAGTACTCCGGAGGGTCTTCTCGGCGCGGAGCCTGCGGCCAAGAGAGTCGTTGAGAGACTGATCTGGCTTGGCGCGAGGATCGTCCAGATATTCGAGGCCGCGGGTCGGCAGGACGAGTTGAACCATCGTGCGGTAGAATTCCTGCGGCGGAACGACAAGGACAGCCTTCTCAATCGCACTCGTGTGTCGGCGTGGCGTTTCATCTGCACAGATTACATCGAGAGTGTTCATGGTCGCGATCACGATGCGCATGAATCGTTTCGCTTGCTGGCATCGGTGGTTTGGGGAATACAGACGGTACCCCACAACGACTCCTTTGACCAACTCATGGAGACGGGACATGACTACGAAGCGGTTTGTTGGAATCCATTCTCTGTATGCCCGGACCTACTGGAACTCCTGGAACCTAACATGGATGCGTCTTGCTCGGGCTACCGCGCTGTCCAGAATCTCGTCCACGAAGTGCGAAAGCTGAAGTTCGCTGAAAGCAAGGACCATTTGTGGGGGTGCTTTCTCTTGAAGCGGTGTGCTGCGGCAATGCGCGGAGATCATGAGGAGTATGATCGCACTGTGAAGTGCTTCTCCGTAAGTCTGCAAGCCAAGATCCTGGCGATCAAGGACGCGGCATCGGACCTGATGCCCCTTGAGGACGCGATCGAAGATGACACGTGCAGCGATACCACCGAAGAAGCTGCCGCCGTTGATTCACATCAAGCGACCCTCGACGTGCGCCAAACGTCACGCGAAGGTTCTGAAGGAAGCGTTATTGCAGCTGTTGCCATTGACATAGGGGAGGAGAGCTATGTATTGCGAACCGACCTGGGGAAGGCATTATCGATCTCTCCAGAACACAAGAGCTTACTCACGTGTTTCGCCACCAAAGTCGCTTACAAGGTCCCCACGGAGACTGTCGAGACAGATATGCTGAACGCCGCTGTGGGCGCAGACGCTTGTGCCCACGGCCAGCAGAGTGAGCGGCTTCGGAGGGAATTGCATCAACTGCGGAAGCTGCTCGGCAAGCTTGGGAAATCGCCCGGAAACAAAGGCCTGATTGTGACCATCAGGGGGTGTGGGGCCCAACTTAACGGAGAGGTTCAATGGCGTCTTAGCAAACGACTCAAGAGAGTTCTCGTGGGGCGTAAGTCCGTGGCAGCACGCCCTACAGACTCGCACACGCTCCAAGACAACACCGAGGGATAGAGCATGCGGGACTTCCGTTCTGACGCCGGCTCCGCGCATCCCACAACTACATCGTGGCTGGCAAGGTCGCCTCGAACGTCTCCGCCCGGGGCTGGTGCAATGCTACTTCTCCAATCGTCTCATCTCAGAAGGCACGTCGTCAAGTGCGTCGGCTTGGCCAGTTGCGACCGAATGGACGGGCGGTCTTCAGACGCACTCGCCATCTCTCCTTGTTCGGCCGGCAGACGGTCATCTATTCTGCCTTCTGCCATTCCTGTTGATGTTAGGATGCTGGTCACCACGTAGCCGACCAGCACATTCTAGACGGCGCTGCAATTCGACCGATATGCGTTCTTTCGCACGCTGATCGAGTTCTCATGCTGCAAGTGCATATCTTCCGCAAGGATCTGCAACGTTCGCCATACGTTCCACAACGTTCCAAATGCACGACATTGGAAGATTGCTGCAAATAGCTGCCGGGATACAAGTTGCGCGCCCTCAGCGCTCATTGCAGACACTATTATTCCACGTTTCTCCGGCGAGTTTTCGTGAAGGGTGAGAGGTCTCCTGCGACGCCAGAACGCAGAGACATTTGGCAGCGGCGGAAGACCAGTTGATCAGTTGGGTATTTGATGTCGCGACGTACAGCCTGACACACAAATCAATCTGAAACCATGAACTCCAACACAACTGTGCGAAAACACCCGTCACCACCTACCGGCGCATATTCGTTCCAGGCGGTCGGCTCGACCGGCTGCGAGATTCTAGACGGCAGCGGCGCCGTCATTGCCTGGACCGTCGACGAGCGTGTGGCGTCAATCGTCGCAGGTCTGCTGAATGTCGCCTGTGCGGCTGACCTGATCGCGGACTCGCTTGACATTTTTAGGCCCCTTAACGAGGAGAATGAGATGTATTTTGGCGATTGTCCGATCTGCAAGAGCAATGATGGCTACCTAAATGTCGGCCCGACGCATTGGTTCGTTTGCCACGCGCACAAAAAGAGGTGGCGCGCCGGCTCCGGTCTCTTCTCTGCATGGAAGCACGAGGACGAATCTGTGTGGCAGGAGAATGCGGAACAGATCAAGGACTACGAGGAAGTCGAACCCGTTTACGATTGCCCATAACCCGCCGGCAATCGCACTACCTCCCCTGAAACCTAAGAAACACGAGGCCGAGACCACACAAACTGCAACTCGTTTCTATCACGAAAGGAAACCCATTATGAGCAAGATTCCATCCCCCGATTCCGGCGCGAACGGCAAGCCTGCGAACAACGCCGGCGACAAGACGGCCGACAGTGCAGTTCCGGGTTCCCCTCCTGAGGAACAGCAGCCGGGGGCAGCCGATCCGCCAGAAGCCGTGTCGGGCATCCCGGAAGCCGCGTACCCTCCATCAATGGATTCCAAGGAGGCTGAGTCAACGGAGGCGGCCGTTGAAGAAGCCATGCGGCACGTTGAAGAACAGGGCGGACTTCCCGCGGACCTAGAAGAGGTTTTGATTTCCGCGGAAGCTAACTTTCGGGCAAACAATGGGAATGTCCTGCCACTGGTGTTCACTGACAACGGCATGCACCTGCCCCTGCCGCACGACTGCAATCATGGGGTCTTCTTGAGGAGTTGCCTGACTCGGTTTGCCACCAGCTATGCGTATTGCTTCTATGTGGATGCGGAGGGCCAATTCTGCGTTGTGTACTTCTCGTACCACATCGAATACATGGCGACCTGCGAGATCGACCGCCAGAATAGTGGCGTCCAGCTGAAGGACTGGCACGTCGAGAAAATCGACTGGCCTCATGTCGACAATCCGATCGTCGGAGCAACTCAGGGTCGTGGCAAGCAGAAAGTTGGACGCAACTCTAAATGCCCCTGCGGAAGCGGCAAGAAGCACAAAAAGTGCTGCCTTCACCAGGGGGGCACCGGATCCAGCGGTGTTTTCAGCAAGGATCAGTTCGCCGCGAAGCTGACAGAAATGGTCCAAGAGACTGACAACACTATTGAGATTCAATACGATCGCGAGCGGTTCGGGCTTGCTGTCAAAGGCAGGGGATACGCACGCCTGGATGGAGCGTATGAGGACTTCTGCAACGCCGCGGAGGCGGAACGAAGTTCGTTGCTACAGCGGCTGGCGCGATCCTGTCGTCCTCAGCCTCCGATGGTTCCCGCCGCCCTTACGGACGCATTACCGCATGTACTGCCCGTTGTCCGGAAGATTGCGTATTTCGAGGAGAAGGCGGCCAATTATAGGCTTCTGGGAGAACATTTGGGGATCGGCCTGGTCTACGACTGGCAGGAGGTGATGGCGTGCATTTTGCCGGGCCTCCTCGCCAAGTGGAGTGTTTCATTCGACGATGTTTTTGAGTCTGCACTGGAGAATCTTCGCAAGATCAGTCCGACGCCAAAGTTCGCTCGACAACTGGAAGGCGCGTACGTGTCGACCTACGCGGATAGTTACGACTCGTCTCGCCTGCTACTGCCGGATCTGTTTGCCTCCCTCGATCTTCAGGGTGACCCTGTCTCGATGCTGCCAAATCGGGACACGCTCCTGATCAGTGGCACGGATGACGTGCGCGGTTTGCAGGCCATGGCTGATCTTGCTGCTGCCGCCGCGAAGAAACCGCATTTCGACTCAGGGATTCCCTTGCGTCTCGTTGACGGAAACTGGCAATCGTTTCAACTGCCGCCCAATCATCCGGCGTTCCCGCAGTTTGACGAGCTCCGGGCCATGTCGTTAGGCAAGGAATAGCAGGAACCCGGCGCTCTTTAGGAAGGGAGACTTGCTTTGAACACGAGCAACACCAGCAACACACACGGCAGGCCGCCGGACTTGCCTGAGAAGTCTCACGACGAGCCAAAGCAGGAGGCACTAGCGACTGAGCACGAAGAGAACCTCACCTTCACCATGACACACAACCCCAACAAACGACTCTTCCCACCGCTTTCTCCCGATCGACGGGCTGCGCTAAAACAGTCGATCGTCGAGCACGGCGTCAACACGCCCGCCATCGTGGATGAAGACGGCGGTGTCGTCGACGGATTCGAGCGCGTATCCATCTGCCAGGAGTTGGGACAGGACTGCCCGACGATCCAACGGACTTTCGCCGGGAAGTGGGAGAAGATGGAAGTGGCGCTGGACCAAAACTGTGCGCGACGGCAGCTAGGCCGCCAGCAGAAACACGAGCTAATCCGGGCCTGCCTGCTGCGAGATCCCACGATAAGCGACAACGGGTTGGCCAGTAAGATCGGAGGCGTCTCCAAGAATAAGGTCAAGGAGGTCCGAGATGAGCTGATCGCAGCTTGTCTTATAGACAACGTGGAGAAACGCCGAGGCGCCGACGGAAAACGCTATCCGGCGAAACGCGTCGTGGTCAACACTGCCAAGGAAGTAGAAGCCGTCAGCAAGATCATTCGCGATCTTCCCGACTCCTGCAACGGCAAGCTCATCGACGTCACTACTGCCAGCCGTCGTGCAAGAGCGCACCATCGAAGGGAGATCCGTCAGGGACAGGTTATCCAACCGCTGCCGGACGACGCGATCAAGCTTTATCACTGCCCGTTTCAGAAACTTGAGAAGACGGCCAACATCGCGGCCAATTCGGCGCACCTTCTTCTTACTGACATCGTGTACGGCAAGGCATTCCTCGGCGAGTTGGCTGAACTGGCGCCTCTGGCCCAGAGGATCCTCGTCGACAAAGGGCTTTTCGTGACCTACTGCGGGCAGTACGACCTGGATGAAGTGCTCGCGATCCTCGGTCGTTCGTTGACTTACCGGTGGGTGGCAGCCTCGGTCTGGAGCAGTGGGGCAAACCGCATCTTCCCACTCAACCTGAGGAGCAACTGGAAACCGATCGTCATCTTCTCCAAAGGAGACTGGCGGGAACGATCGCGCTGGGGCGACCTCTTTCACTCGAAGCGCGAGAAGGACTGGCATGATTGGCAGCAGTCGCTTGCAGATGCCGAGTCCCTCGTTGAGCACTTCAGTCGGCCGGGAGACTTGGTCGTCGATCCTTGCGCCGGCTCTTTCACCAACGCCGTCGCATGCCGGAACCTTTCGCGCCGATTCTTCGGCTGCGATAAGGATGAACAGGCCGTGCTGAAGGGGCAGGCCCGGCTGGCGGCCGGGAACGCCTTCACTTCGCAACCGACAAACAATAATCCGGAACTATCCAACCCACGTCATTCTTGCCCGAAATAGGAGAACCCCATGCCCAGGTATCGTGCCACGTTGCGTTATCTTCGCCTCACAATCGTTGGCGATGATTCGGAAGAACGTGCCAAGGAGATTGCGAACATCCCGATGGCGAGTTTTCTCGCTTCCAGGGACGTTGCGAAAGGAATCGTCGTTCACCGATCGCCACAAGGAGAAGGTTCGTGCATTATTTTGAAACGCGTTACAGTCACGCAAGATATCGTGGCCAACTCGCTGCGCCACGCCAAGGCGATCGTCGACGACCAGATGGTCGGCAAAGTCCACGATGACGCGCCGGAATACCGGAACGTAACAATTCGAAAGCTCTGATCAAACCTGAACCGTGTCAAGGGCAGCACCAATAGGATACGCCCAAGATTGGCACCCCCCAAGGTCGCCGCACATCCTTTCACTTCATTATTACGACTTCCACAAGAAGAAAGCAATCATGAACGACATACGCGAATCAGGCAGTACACAGGCCGCGCCGCCCGCCAGTTCACTGGCGCAATTGCACGCGTTTGGACAGCATGCCAGCGGCTCCGGAACTCCCTGCCCGAATTGCAGCAACCCGCACTTCTTTCAACCCATGTAACCCTCGTACTTCATAGGAGAACCCCATGCCCAAGTATCTCGTCAAATTGAGTTATCTTCGCGCCCGAATCATCAAGGCCGATTCGGCGGAACGTGCGAAGGAGATCGCCGACAGCCAGATGGCTAGCTGGCTCACTTCGAGTCAGATAGAGCACAACAGCAGCGTCCGCGTAACGCCACATGGAATAGATTCCTACATGGTCGTGAAACACGCGGCAATCACGCAGGAGGTCGTGGCCGACTCGCCGGACCACGCCAAGGCGATCGTCGACGTCCAGTTCGTCAGCATCATCCCGGTTGGCGAAGAGAAGCACTGGGAACTCACAATCGAAGAGCTATAACCCGAACCTCGCAGCAGGAGAAACCAATGCGTAACACACGAACGCCAGATACCAACCCCTTGCATCCCGTTGCCGACCGCCCGTGCCAACACGAGTGGGTCGTCTACAGTACGGCGCTCACGGAGGGCTGGCTGATGCTCCAGTGCGTTCAATGCGGCACCATGGGAACTGTCGATGACCCGTCCAAGAATGAATGGAATCAGGCGTATCATGCGCCATCGAGGCCATATCAATGGCGCGTGTCATCACGGGTAACGATCCGACACAAGGACGTTGACGAGTTCTATGTCGTCCGGGCAGAGCCAGAACCTTCGTGCGATTGTGCCGCGATGATTGAAGGCTTCACGCACCCTGAGTACGAGCGTGTGCCCATCGAGATCACTCACCACAAGGAGAAGCTGAGCGCTCGGGAAAAGGACGATCTGGAGGAGTGCGCCAGTTGGGTGAGCACCACCGATATTTGCAGCGGGCTTTTCCCGGTGTTCATCGGCGGGATGCTAGAGGCCGAAGTGCCTGATCCTCCTGCCGTGGTGCAACGGGTCGCAGCGAAAATCGAGTTCTTTAGCGACAACGGAATTCATTTCTCGCCGAACAATGTGGCGGTACTGCTGAGGGGCTACGCGAACCATGAGGAACGTCTGAGGCGGAGGAAGGACCGTGGAGAGAAGGGATAAGTAGACCGATCGCGCACCGACTCACAGCATTACTAACCCGCAAGAGATTTTCAGTATGACGAAGAAGAAGAGAAAGAAGCCGGCAAAGAGGAACACGGCGACACGGAAGTCCGCCCCAAAAGACGGCTCGGCTCGCAGTGAGCGGGTCAGGCTATTCCACGAGACCCCCTTCGGGAAGATCTACCATGGCGATTCGCTTCGACTGCTGAACCAGGAGATGAAGCCGGAATCGGCTGACTTGTTAGTCATGAGTCCCCCCTTCGGCCTGGTTCGAAAGAAGGCATACGGCAACGTCGACGCGGATCAGTACTTGCAGTGGTTCAGGCCGTTCGGCGAAGCCTTCCGGCGCGTTCTAAAACCCCGTGGGTCCCTCGTCATCGACATCGGTGGGGCATGGATACCGGGTCAGCCGACTCGAAGCCTGTATCACTTTGAATTGCTGCTGATGCTGTGCAGGGAACTTGGCTTTCACCTTGCCCAGGAGTTTTTCTGGTGGAACCCGTCGAAGATACCGAGCCCCGCCGAATGGGTCACCGTCCGCCGTATCCGGGTCAAGGATGCCGTCAATTGCATCTGGTGGCTTTCGCCGTCCCCGTGGCCTAAGAGTAGCAATCGCCGAGTTGCGGTTCCCTACAGCGACTCTATGAAGCACCTGTTGAAGAAGGGTCACCAGGCCAACGGAGTTCGCCCCAGCGGCCATGACATCAGCGAGAAGTTCTCTAGGGATCACGGTTCGGCCATCCCGCCCAACCTGATCGCCGTTCCCAATACGGAGAGCAATTCCTACTACTTACGGTATTGCAGGGCAATGGGTCTGTCGCCGCATCCCGCACGATTCCCTTCGGCGATTCCGGAGTACTTCATCCGGATGCTCACCGACATCGGCGACACGGTCGTTGATCCCTTCGCTGGGAGCTGTGTTACCGGAGAAGTTGCCGAGCGGCTCAAGAGGAACTGGACTTGTTGCGACCTTGTGGAAGAGTACTTGCACGGCGCCCTTGCAAGGTTCGATAAGCCCGATTCCGGGGCCCCAGTTCAACGGACAGTCTCTCCGATGGGATTCAGCGGGAGTGGCAAGAGTTTCTACCGAGTCCACCATCCCGGCTCGCTTTGGGAAGTCAACACCTCCGATTTCCTTCAGGAAGACGGCGGACAGACTCGCCCTCAATCGGTTGGCAAGAACCATGCCGAGTTGGACCCCACGAAGGAGTAGCAGGAGAAGAAAGATGCGACCGCACACACACTTCCCCAACCGTGAGAACGCACCCCGCAGCCACGGCCCCAATGCCGCGAATCCAGACCGGGCAATTCCGGCGGATACGCCGATGCCAGACGGTGATCCAAACATCCCGCCGGAAACGCGAGACATCGAACCGATCACGCCCCGCAACGGTGGCGGTCTTGCCATAGTGGCAAAACTCAATGGCCACGAATTCACGGTCCCTGACCCAAGTTGGGATATCGACACGCTCGGGCAGTATGCCCGGCAGCAAGAACAGATCCTCAGGCAACGCCACCAAAGGATGGCAATTGACATCTACCTCTTGGGACAGGCTCTCCACACCGCGAAGGAGAAGATCAGGCGAGGCGATGGCTACGGCAACTGGGGCAAGTTTCTGGACGAATACGATATCTCTCCGTCGAGCGATGCTCGGGCACGGAAACTCTTCAAGTTCGTTGACACACCGAACGACTTGGACGGGATGAGCATTACCGCGGCGTATGTGAACTACGGCGTTGCCAAGCCGCGCCAGAAAGCCGATCCGGACTCTGCATCCACGACGGAATCTCAAGAGCCGAAGAACCCGAAGGATTCAACGCCAGGGGCCCCCGAGAGTTCAAAGCCGAGGGCCGACGATAAAGCGGCTGACACGGAAGCGGCTGATGCCCCGCCCGAGAAGGAGAACACAAACTCCCCGCTGTCTGTCCTCATTAAGGTCCAACAGCGACTGGAGTATCTCATCGAAGATGCGAGGCAGTGTGACTGGGACAAGGAACCGGTGGGCGACTGCCACCGTGTGGTGCGTGGGATCGGCAACCTTCTCGGGCAGATCACAAGAGAGATGCCGCAACCCAAAGGGGAATGACTACTTCTGCGTGACCCAACATTGATGAAGGAGACCTTTCGGTGATGATTAACCCCAAGTTTATCAACACGATCATTCTCTGCGACTGTGTCGTCGGCATGGCAGGAATGCCCGACGCCTGTATCCCATTCACCATGGCCTCACCGCCCTACGACCACATCCGGAAATATGGTGGACAGAGATTTGACTTTGAGGCTACGGCCCTACAACTCTACCGAATCACCATGGAGGGTGGCGTGGTGGTCTGGATCGTTCGAGATGCAATTGTGAATGGAGGCGAATCCGGAACAATCGCTCGACAGCAACTCTATTTCCTCGACCTGGGGTTTCGCCTGCACGCAACCATGGTGATGAAAACGAAGCGAACAGGCTTGCCCCAGCAGGTGCGATACCCAACTCAGTTTGAATACGCCTTCGTATTCAGCAAGGGAAGACCGCGCACCATCAACCTGATTCGAGATCGCCGCAACTCCACGGCAGGACAGAGGCATAAGATCCACCGAGAGAGAGACGATGGACGAAGGGAAACGGTCGGATATCACCCTTTCAAAGTAGTCGGGAAGTACGGCTTGCGTGGCAATGTCTGGGAATACGATGTCGGTGGGGGAAAGTCAACGACAGACGAATTTGCCTTTGGGCACCCTGCCTTGATGCATGAGCAAATGGCAGAGGATCACATTCTGTCTTGGAGTCGTCCCGGAGATCTTGTGTTCGACCCGATGTGCGGTTCGGGGACGACCTGCAAAATGGCGTTGCTCAACAACCGGCGTTATCTCGGATTTGAGATCCATGGACCATATTTCCAGATTGCGCAGAAGCGGATGCGGCGTGCTCACGAGCAGCACCGGAGAGACCTTGACGAGTATTTTGAGATGCCTTATCGACCACCAACACCGGCGATTCGGTACGGCAAGAAATCGTCTCGGGGAACGAGCATCGAGACGGCCGACGTGCCGGAGGTACTTTCGACGATAGCGGACGACACGTTTGATGCCGTTCTCTCTGACCCGCCTTATGGTTTGGGATTCATGGCGCAGGCATGGGATGGCACACTGCCACCGGTCTCGGTCTGGCAAGAGCTACTACGGGTATGCAAGCCTGGGGCGTGGCTCCTAGGCTTTGGTGGTGCTCGTACGTATCATCGTCTGGCTTGCCACATCGAAGATGCCGGATGGCTTATCAAGGATTGCCTGTTGTGGATCTACGGCCAGGGGCTTCCAAAGAGCTTTAACATCTCCAAAGCGATTGACAGGAAGTTGGGGGCCAAGGGAAAGGCCATCGGCACCAAGACGCAACGGAACGGTGCGTCTGGAATCGGCTACAACCGTTTCCGCGACCATGCTCGAACAAGAGGCAAGATCTCTCTTCCCGGTTCTCCAGAAGCTCAGCAGTGGTCTGGCTACCGCACGGCGTTGAAGCCCGCCTACGAACCCATCGTCCTTGCCATGACACCGCTGAACGGCACGTATGCCGACAACGCACTGAACCACGGTGTTGGTGGATTGAACATCGACGGATGTCGAATCGACTGCGCGGCGGAAGATCATGACGAGAGAAGGACATCGGCTCTCATCACGTCAGCCCCAGAAGGACGCTTCCCGTCAAACCTGATGTTTGACGACGAAGCTGCCAGGATGCTTGACAGGTGCAACCCGCACAGCAAGGGCGGTAAGCGCCGACGAAGTGGCCGTCGCGACCTGAAGCACAAAGGTAATCAACTCTATGGCGGCGGGATCGGAGGTGGTGAGCAGCAGGCACCTGACAATTATGGCGATGCTGGTGGGCCGTCCCGCTTCTTCTACTGCCCGAAGGCCAACAAGAAGGAACGCAATCACGGACTACCTGCAGGGCAGAAGAACGCCCATACCTGCGTCAAGCCCATTGCCCTCTGCGAATACCTGGCTCGATTGATCTTGCCACCGGAACGAGAAGACATTCGCAGGCTACTCGTTCCATACGCTGGCACCGGCTCCGAGATGATCGGGGCAATGGCGGCGGGTTGGGAGACCATCTTCGGTATCGAGCGGGACGCGGAAAGCGTGCGCATTGCCGAGGCGCGAATTGAAGCATGGAAGAAGGGCACAGAGTAGATCCCCAATGGTGGCGGTTTTGCCACGGTGGCAAAAGTGGAAACCGACAAAACACCGGAGCTTTAACTGTGTGGAAACGAGAACACAGGGGGAAGGCGACTCCAAAGAAGGGGGAGGCAATCCTAACCGATCTCTGCAAAGGGCTCGACTTGGGAAGCCGACACACCCGATTCCCTTCAAAAAGACGGCGGGCAAACCCGCCCTCCATCGATTAGCCAGAGTATCAAGAACCGCGCTGGGTCGGCTGCTCGTGAGTCGCGATGAAACATCGGCCAGGACCGACGACGCACTGGACGCGGAAACCAACTTTGACCATTTGGAAATGCTGCAATTCAAAAAATCTTGAAAATTACGTAGAAGAACGACAGCACTTACTCTGTTATTGCATAACCCATTTTTTGAAACAGGAGAATAGTATGACAGACCTCTATTTCGTCGACATCGATGTATTTGGAAGCCCGATGGACGTGCGAGAATACATGCTCAGTTTTTGGCGGCGAACAAGCCATTCCGGGAGCACGAGTAACGGGCGCAATTCTACGTGGATCGGGAGCACCGACAACATGTGGGACGGGGAGTCCGGCCAACCACTGTCCTTCACTACGGTCGAGTATGCCCCTTGCGAGAACCCGTGCCTTGCTCGACTCAACGGATCGGCGCGCTGCCTGGTCCCGCACGTGGCTCTATTGGAAGAATCCAAGCTCTGGCCCGATCTTGTGTTCCAGTGGCAGCTCATTGATGTCTTTGACCGTTCGGAAGGAATCTACCCAGAGTACTTCCGCTTCAAGAACGGAGAAGAAGAGATCCTGGAGTATTCTGAGGCCTGCTTCCGGCCGGGCAAACCGGCTTGGGCCTACTTCCGGTCGGCCAATCCGAAACACGCTCCGATACACCACTGGGAAATTCGATTGAAGGCATTTCCTGAGAAAGACATTATCAAGTCCATTCATAATGGGTTGCGAGACGAGGGGATTTTCCTCTTGACCACGCCGGGCAGGGCACTCTTTGAGTTCACAGACGCAACCTTCGGCCACTACTCGGCCATCTCTCGCAGAAGCGTCGACGAGATCATCCAGTGGTTTGGAGCCCAGTTTGATGTGCGGGCGCAGGACGCGGGCTCGTTTGCCGTAACATTGGACGAGTTGAGGTATCTTAGTGATATCGGTCTAGAAAGCCGGGCACCCGCCGTCGGAAAGGAGCCTACTAATGACCAACTTAATTCCGCCGATCAGCTCCGCCCCTTCCGCGAGATTATCGAGCGCGACATTACGCTCACCCAGCAGGAACGGATTTTCGTAGCCGCCGGTCTCCTGCGCTACGGACAGAATGAATGTAAAAGGTGGGATATCTGTCAGCAGCGCCTGGCGATGCTGATTGACAGGGAAGTGGCAGAATCTCTCTGGAAGCAATACGTCGACGACAAGGCCCCGATCGACTACGAAGCCATATCCCAACAATTGGTCGACGTCCAATGGTCGAACTGCCTGCCTTTCGGGTTCGAGTTGGAGCAGGTCCTCCGAGGTTACGGCGAGTACCCGGGAACGCCCGATCGCGACGAACGCTTTGCGGCAGTTGAGAAGGCAATGCGGTCGCCTCGATGGACGACTAGCTGGCCTGCGTGGGAGATCGAGTTGCCTTCTTGAGGTTCCTGCTCAGGGCCCGACCCTTTGTGGGAGCCGTACTCGACGCATTGCCCCTGTTCGGCTAACCGCCGGTCAATCGGGCGCCGTCGAGAAAGCACGCCAAGAATGCGCTACGGCTCGTGGACTTCCAGGTGCGACGAAACAGTGGGCCGCAACCAGCTTTGACCCTATGGAATGCTGCCATTCAAAGAACTTTTGAAAATCACGTAGAAGAACGACAGCACTTACTCGTTTAGTGCAATAACCCATTTGTGAAACAGGAGAACAGCTATGATAGATTGCTATTACGTCTACGTTGATGTGTTGGGAAATTCGATGACCTTGCGGGAATTTGCGATCAGGTTTTGGAGGCGAACACACGGAGACGGGGGCATCTGGATCGGGGACATGGAGGACTTTCATGCAATAGATGGCGCCACAGTCGAGTACGAACCTTGGGTGGACCCGTGCCGCGTTCGGTTTTGCGGAGTCGCGCTAGAAAAACTACCCAATATGGCCATGTTGGCGGAGTCTAAACTTTGGCCTGACCTTGTGTTCCGGTGGCGGGTCTTCGACACGGCGGGGAGTTTGGAAGGATATGCTCCGGAGAGCTATCGATTCGAGAACGGAAAGGCGGAGGTCGTGGATCAGACCAGCTGCTCCTTCGGCTACTACCGGTCGGCCAACCCGAAGCATACTCTAATCCATCATTGGGAAATCAGCTTGACGGTACCTGCTGAGTACAACGACAGCGAAGCCATCCAGCAAAGACTGCGCGAAGATCGCATCTTCCTCTCGACGAAGCCGGGCAAAGAGCTCGCTGACTTCGGGGACCCGGACTACGGCCAGTACAGAGGCGTCTCCCGTAGCAGCATCGACGACATCGTCCGGTGGTTCGGCGTCAATTTCGGTGTGCAAGCCCGGGACACGGGCTCCTTTGCCGTGACATTGTCTGAGATGCCCTATGTCGGTCGGTTTTTCGCAACACATCGTCGACCCGTATCTGCTAAGTCGCTTCGTCCCTTCCGCGAGATTGTAGAACGGGAGCTCGTACTCACCCCCCAGGAGCGTCCGTGGGTAGCTGCGGGTCTTTTGCGCTACGGCCAGGACGAATTCAACAGATACAGAGTCTGTCGGAAACGCCTGGAGATGTTGCTGAACGACGAGGTCGCTGAATGTTTGTGGAAGGAACACGTGAAGAATGGGGCTCCCGTTGACTGCGAAGCAATCTCCAAGCGATTGGCCAGCGCAGAGTGGTCGCCTGACTTCAAGCCCATGGGCTTCGAGTTGGAGCATATTCTTCGAGGATACGGTGAGCACCCGGAATCGCCCAATTGCCGCGAACGCTTTGAGGAAGTTGAGAAGGCCCTGCGGTCGCCTCGATGGACAACCAGCTGGCCCGAGTGGGAGATCCAAAGCCCTTTTGATGTTCTTGATCAGTGACCGGCCTCTATGAGATCGCCCCGTTTTCGAACGGGGTGGTCTTCTTTTGGCGCCACCTTTTTTATTCTTCCGCGTCCCTATCCAACCTCACCGCGTCTACCGATGATTTCCAACCTCACCGCGCCTACCGACCACGATCCAACGCCACCTCGTCTTTCCATGAGTTCCAACCCCACCACGTCTTCCCGTGATTTCCAACCTCACCACGGTCTTTCGATGATTTCCAACTCAGCCTCAGTCTTCCCGCCACAAACAAGGCTGCCCGATTATTAACAAAGCCCCCCCGTTATTAAGACAGCCATCTGCCCCAAACCCGTTATTAACTGCCGTGTGCCTCCGTCAGCCACCAGATTATTATCGCCGTTGCCGGTGTGGACGCCGTTTCCTTTGTTCGGCGGGATTAGTCGTCTCATAAGAAGGTGGGGCTCCTCGTTGGTTGCTCCTTGCTGGTGTGGTGGCTCCCGGGCTCTCCGATCACCAACACCGGCTTCAAACAAATAGGTGGCTTTACCTCGTTGGTCCCGCCTCAATAAAAAAGGTGGCTTCACCTCTTCAAGAGAAGGTGGCTCAAGCTGAATAAAAAAGGTGGTCCCGCCTCAATAAAAAAG
>JABMRB010000604.1 GCA_013202865.1 Candidatus Nealsoniibacteriota bacterium
CGAGTGGATTCGGTTGTAATTGATCCACTCGCTTGCGCTTCGAGCTTGTATTAACCAGGAATCACGTGCCACGCACCACCACCGCGACGCACGCCAGCGCGTAGAGCCCCAGCATGACCCACCATCCAACGCGGAAGATCGGGCGCACGTTCTGCATCAGCGCTAGCACGATCATCCCCAGCAGTACGCCTGCACCGGCCACCCCGGCGAAGTTCTTGATTTCGTAGCCCCCGGGAAAAAGCCCCACGGTGCCCATCATCAGCGCCACGACCGCCGTGAGCATCATCATCTCGCCGACGCTGAACTGGAACCCTTCCGGCAGCTCCGGCTCATCCGGTTCACCCGACCGACCGGGGAACCAGATCGCATCCTGAACCTCCGGCTGGGAATCCGGTGCCACCAGCGGATATTCCTCCTCGGGCGTTTCGGCGTCGTTGTTGTTGTCGTTGTCTTCGGCCATGCCACCATTGTGCCCGTAGCCGGTGGGCCTGGCAAGATCCCGCGGCGAAGTAGTCATCTTGCGCCGCAAGATGCAACCTCGTCACGCTTCGCAAGACGGCCACTATCGCGCAAAACAGTGTCTACCCTCAAGAAGCTAGCCCACAATCAGTAATCCGATCTCCCTCTCACAGACCGATGCCAACCACTTCCTGCTGATGTCGAATGCGGCCAGCACGGCTTCCGTCCCGAGATCTTCATCCTCGGGCGGATTGTTCTCCTGGTAGTACTTCCTGACTTCGCCCTCTGACAGGCCGACTTCGTTCAATTTGGCGAGCGCGGCTGTTGCCGCATGATGGTCAAACACGGCAGTGGATGCTGCTCTAGCCTCTGAAATCTTGTTGGCAAGATCGCAACTCCCGAAATCAAGGAGCATGCAACCCTTCTCCTCCAGGGCCAGATCGAGATCGCAGAAGCCTGCTCCGGAGTATTGACATCTCTCTTGCTCAGTGGCGTGCTCGTCGAGGAAGTCCCAGAAACGATCGACTCGCTCTTCTACCTTCTTCTTGAAGAGGAATGTCCTCTTCTCAATAATCTTGATTTCGGGAGTTGCCGCAGCGAGAAGAGCGTCCGACTGCTCTTCGGGCAAGGTATGAAACGTCGCAATCTGGCTCATCGTGTATTCCTCTTTGGGCTAACGACGAAACCCACCGAGTTCCCAGGGCGGATGTCGGCTTGGAGTCGGTAAGTGTGTGGCTGAACCGAGCAGGTTGCGATCGGTGCGTTGCACGCACCCTACTTCCGCGCCCCCGTCTTCTCGGCCCAGGCCTCCCACTTGGCGATCATCTCTTTGACTTGCTCGGGATGCTCGGCGGAGAGGTCGTTCGTCTCGGTGCGGTCGGCCTTTAGGTCGTAGAGCTCCCAGCGGCGATATTGTCGGTCGTAGACTAGTTTCCAGTCGCCTTGGCGGATCGCTCGGGTGCCGGCCCATTCCCAGTAGAGCACGTCGTGACCCTCGCGCGTCTCGTCGCGGAAGATCGGCACCAGGCTCTTGCCCTCGACGGGGATGATCTCGTGGCCGTTGTGCTCGGTGGGATATTCGGCGGCGGCCAACTCGGCGCAGGTGGGCATGAAGTCGATGATGTGGCCGACCTGGCTGGTGAACGTGCCCGACTTGATGACCTTGGGCCAGCGGGCGATCAGGGGTGTGGAGACGCCGCCCTCGTGGACCCATGCCTTGTAGCGGCGGAAGGGCGTGTTCTGTGCGTAGGCCCAGGGCCGACCGCAGGCTACGTAATACTCCTTAGGCCCCACGACGCGGCTCGTGTTCGTTCCGCCCGGGTTCTCCGCGCAGCCGCCGTTGTCGGCAAGGAACAGCACCAACGTATTCTCGGCCGTGCCCGTCTCCTTCAGTGCGGCGAGAATCCGCCCGATGCCTTGGTCCATCGAATCGATCATCGCCGCGTAGACGGCCATCCGCGAGTCTTCGTATTCTTTGTTCTTTTCGTCTTCCCACGAACTGGTGTCGTCGTCGCGGCCGGGCAGGGTCCACTCGGGGTCGATCAGGCCCAGTTCGATCTGTCGCTGGTGGCGTTGCTGCCGCAGTTTGTCCCAGCCCATCATGTACTTGCCGCGATATTTGGCGATGTCCTCCGGCTTGGCGTGCAGCGGGTAGTGCGGGGCCGTGTAGCAGACGTGGACGAAGAACGGCTTGTCGGCCGCGGCGAATCGGCGGATCGTTGTGACCGCGTGGTCGGAGAAGGCGTCGGTCGTGTAGTAGTCGTCGGGGAATTCGGTGATCAACTTGTCGTTGTGTCCGAACGTGCGTACCTTGCCGCCCTTGTACGACGGGTCGGGCTGTACCGGATCGAAGAAGTTGCAGCACCCGTCCAGCAGTCCGTAGTATTCGTCGAACCCGCGCCGAAACGGATGCGTCTCACTGCGGCCAAGGTGCCATTTGCCGCTGAGCGAGGTCTGGTAGCCGGCCGGGCGAAGCACCTCGGCGATCGTTACCATGCTGTCGCGTAGCAGCCCACCGCGGCCTTGCCGCGGGTGCAGCCCGGTAATTAGCGACGCCCGGGTGGTGGTGCATTTGGCGCAATTGTAGAACTGCTTGAATCGCATCCCGTCGGCCGCCAGCCGGTCGATGTTCGGCGTGTGGATCTCGCCGCCGTAGCAGCCGATGTCGCTAAACCCCATGTCGTCGCACATAATCAGCACGATATTCGGCCGATCGTCCGCCGCGGCCGGTGCGAGGTCGCAGAGCATCCAACTGGCCGCCAACATGCACGCCAACGCTACGAGTCTGTTTCGTTTCATCATATTCTCCTTGGTTGCTCGACCGGCCGGGCTCCAAATGCTCGGCCCGTATTGTAGCATCGTCGTCGCGAGGCAACATCCCAGCGAGCGGGGGCTTTTCCAACTTTGGCCTCCTTGCCCGTGGCATTCGTTCGCAGTATACTTATTGGAGAACGATAAACGGTCCGGAGGAGGATTCTCATGGGGACTTTCCGCGTTACTTGCGAGGTTCAGAACCACACCCGGCGGACCCGGAAATCCAAGGTGCCGAGGATGCTGGTCGACACGGGCAGCGAGTGTACTTGGATTCCGGAGAAGATCCTCGCAGGAATCGGCGTCAAGCCGGAGAAGAAGGACTATCAGTTCGTGATGGCCAACGGCAAGACGATTACCCGCAACATCGGTTTCGCCATTCTCCGCATCGGCGAGCATCTGACCATCGACGAGGTCGTCTTCGCCCAGCCGGGCGACCTATGCCTTCTCGGCGCCCGCACGCTCGAGGGCATGAACCTCTGCGTTGACAGCCGCGCCAAGAAGCTCGTCGCCGGCGGCCCGATGCCGGCGGCGTGAGGCAAATGTTCGCCCCTAAACCGGATACCTAGAGTCTGAAACCGTTGCTCGTTGCCCTGTGCCTGTCTTTTGCCTGCTGCCCATCTTGACAAGTCCGCGTCGAGCAGGCACAATCGGTTACACAGATGTTGCGGGGCCGGCTTGTTCTAGGGACGGTGGGCCCTCGAATCGGATAATCATCGAAAGTGTAAATCCCTCTCGCGTGTTGCGTGCCCCAGGGACAACACGATATACTGGATTCCAAGTCTCCGTGATTAGAGTTGCCCGGCATGCCAGTCATCAAGCATTTTCCGGAATGGGTCAGCTTCAAGGCCGAGCTAGATTCGTACGTCAGGTTGTCACCGGGACGGCGCCGAGAATTCGTGTTCCGAGGCCAAGCTGACTCTCGATGGGAACTGAGGGCTTCGCTGGACCGCAACTCTACGTTTACTAGTGAAGTTGATCGGGAGAGTTGCCTGAAGGCGCTTATCAACTGCTTCACACAAGAGGTAAGCGGGGTGGACGCGAGCCTATCGTTCAAGACGGAAACCGAGTGGGAGATGCTCGGGCGGCACCACGGCCTACCTACATCCCTACTTGACTGGACTCAATCGCCTTTCGTTGGCGCCTATTTCGCATTCGCCGATTCTGCTCCAGCGGATGCAGAGTGTGCGTCCGTTTGGATGTTCGACCGAGATATGTTTGCCACCCGTGTCTTACCGGAGATCGAGGTTATCGATAATGAGCAGCTGAACAGGTTCAACCCACGAGCAATCGAGCAGCGTGGATTGTTTCTCCAAATCAAGCGGGCGGCCACGTCGCTCGAAGAGTTGCTTGCCGATCATCTGGTCCGCTACGACATTCCGTTAAGCGAGCGACAATTCGTCTTGGCGGATCTAGATGAGATGCTAATCAATTCAAGGAAGTTGTTTAGAGATCTTGATGGAGCCGCTAGGTCCGCTATGAACCGAGTGTTAGTGTTGGGAGAGACGAAATGAGTGAGTTCTTTCGCGAATCGCAGGACCTCAATCCACGCGATCAAACGCTCTTGCAACTATATGCTGCAACCGGCTGCTCGATTGACTCGTTGCCGTACACTGCCGAATTTGAAGAACTGGTCGCCAAGTTAAGGGCAACGGGAGATGGCCGCAGTAAGAGTGAGATCCTCAAGAAGTTACTGACTTTGCGAAAAGCAGGAAAGCTCCCTCGCTTGACGACTGCTCCCGTAAGTGAGCGAGACAGCGACTCACTACGCAAGCCGACAGAAGAGCCACAAGGCCATCGTGCTCCTTTCGGCTCATCTAGCGGTGAGGGGGACAGAAGAAGACCGGTCATCGGGATGAACTCCAACTACCGATCTGAAAGCAGTGAGGCGCCAGCTTACACGTTGATAACTGCAGGCTATTTTGATTCTGTAACCAGGGCGGGCGGCATCCCTATCGTCATACCGCCTCTGCCGGAAGAGAGCGCTGTCAACGATGTTCTCGACTTGCTTGATGGCATCGTTTTGGTAGGAGGGGCTGATCTAGATCCAAGGCGGGATGGGTTCATGGCACACCCTTCCATGCGTCTTCTGGACGAACGCAGGGAGACGTTTGATCGCATGCTCGTTCTTTTGGTTGCAACTCGGAAACTCCCCGTCCTTGGAATTGGTTCAGGAATGCAACTGCTGAACGTTTCACAAGGTGGAAATCTTCACCTCCACGTACCCGACGACTTGCCTCAGGCGCTGCCGCACTCTGACGTCATGGATCGACAGCACCGCCACCCGTTGTTAGTAGAGGCGGATTCAACGATGGGGCGTGTGTATGGCGAGGGTGAAATCCGGGTAAACAGCTCGCATCACATGGCCGTTGACGAGGTTGCACCAGGATTTCGAATTACGGCTCGTGCCCCCGATGGAGTAGTGGAGGCTATCGAAAGCGAAGACCAGTCTTGGTTTGCTGTGGGAACGCAATTCCATCCGCAATCTAGTTCTGCGAGCTCGCTTGACCTGCGCATTTTCGAGGAGCTTGTGCTCGCATGCGAGGAACGGGCCATCGTGTTGGGACAGGGTGTCGTCGAGTGAAATGCGCGATTGAGGTCGGGCAGAAGTTTGTCACCCGTTCTTTCCCTTCAGTTGGGGATTCCTGAACCCCGAACCATTTCCCCCGGTCCTTTTCATCCACGGAGACGTCCCATGAGTGCGCCAAGGTAAGCTGATGCAGATCAGCTGGACAATCCAGCCTGGCCAAAGGCTAACCACCGGGCCAGAACAGA
>JABMRB010000605.1 GCA_013202865.1 Candidatus Nealsoniibacteriota bacterium
CAGCGCGAAGACCCATTTCGGGATGGACCGGTTCCGCCAGGTGCTCACCGGCAAGGAGAGCGTGGTGACCGGTCAGAGCGGGGTGGGTAAGTCGTCGCTGTTGAACGCAATCGACCCGGCCTTGAAGCTGGCGGTTTGCGAGGTCAGCAGCGACACGCAGAAGGGGCGTCACACGACGACCACGGCCCGGCTACTGCCGCTGGCCTGCGGCGGTTACGTGGTCGACACGCCCGGCATCCGCCAGTTCCAGCTTTGGGACGTGATTGCCGAAGAAGTTGCCGGATTCTATCGCGACCTGCGGCCTTACGTCAGCCTGTGCCGGTTTCCCGATTGCACGCACACGCACGAAGACGACTGTGCGGTCAAAGACGCCGTGGCCGATGGCCGCCTGGACGAGCGCCGCTACGACAGCTACTGCCATCTGATCGGCGGCGAGGGCGGATCGTAGGGTGCGTGCAACGCACCACCGGCCCGTAGCCGGATTCGCAAGATTGAGGTTCATCCGGGAATTGCGTACCTGGGATCGGAGGCGTGTTGGCGTGACGCTGCCAGGTACGCAATTCCGTGATGAACCCGTGCTTCTGCGGGGAATAGGGGGGAATAGGTGGAAAGGGGTACGCAGATCCGCGATGAATCTGATTTTACGCCGCCTTTACGTTTGGAAGCCATTGCCGCGGTTCGGTCGAGCCGGCGGGTGCAGGAACGGGCTTTTTTAGCTTGCGGCGGTGATAATTGGCAGTTTGGGGCGCGCGTTGGGGCGGAATGGGTTGCCGGGGCGGTTCCGTAGATGCGATTCCAGACGGTCGTCGTCGCATAACGCGGCTGCACGAACTTCAGAAATCCTGACACAGGCGACTCAGGAAATGATGGGCTCGGGAGTCTCGACGGCCAATCGGAGGCGCAGGTTGGTGCCGGGAAACAGGATGCGCAGAGCGTCGAGTTGCTTGCATAATGCAGCAACGTGCGGCCTTCATCCTCCGTTCGAGCATAATGATCGCCCAGCATTCTGAACAACGCCGTCTCTACTTGATAAGCCGTCATCTTGATCGAATCGACCGCCAGCTTTTTCTCCTTCTTCAAAACCTCCAGATCGCTTGCCGGGATCCGCTTCGGTGTCGCCTTCCGCTTGGCATACAGCCGCTCAAGCCGGGACTCCGCTTGCTCCAACTGCAGGCGAAGATCGGCATGGGCGATCTTGAAACCACGCATGGTCCGACGCCGCGCTTCGTCATTCTCGGTGGCCTGCCTGCCGAGTTCCGCGCGCAGACTCGCCACTTCCGCCTTGGCCTTCTCTGAGCAGCTCTCGACCGCATCAAAACGCGCGACGTGACGAATTGGACACGGCAACACCTGGGCGTCTCCCTCACGTCCCAACGCCGCCTGGCTTACGCCAATGCGGAACACAACCAGCATAAACAACCGAACTCCCGAAGCCGTCGTTTTCGACAGTCCAGGGCTTGCCCCGACCTGCGGTACCGGTTATGCTTGACGCCCCCGCAGCGCGTCCGCTACCATGACAATCGACGCTTCCTTTCCGCTCTCTATCAACGGAGGACTTCGCGATGAGCACCCGTCTCAACATTGCTGTGCTGGTGTTGATCTGCTGTCTCTCGTCCGGTTTTTCGGCCGAGCCAGCCCCGGAAAAACCGGAAAACCTCGCCCGCAAGGCCAAGGTCACGGCCAGTTCGCAATTCAGCGGGCAATACGCGGCCCGGTTCGCCGTCGACGGCGACGTGCCCGAGTGTGAGATGCAGGACGACGTCGGCCGGGCATGGTGTGTTGCGGGAGCTACCGCCGGCGGTAAGGCCCAGTTCACGCTCGAGTGGCCCCAGGCGGTGCAACTGGCCGAGTTGGTCTACTTCGGCCGGACCGGATTCGTCATCGCAGAGTGTTTCAAGGACTACGAAGTCTATTTCGACGACCAACAAGTGGTCGTGGCCAAGGGCACGTTGCGGAGGATCGACGGCCCGCAACGGATCAGGCTCCCTGGGACGGCCGCACGTCGGGTCACGCTGAAATTCCTTTCGTCGCACGGCGGGCCCAACCCGGGTGCGTCCGAGATCATGGCCTTCGCCCAGAGTGTGTCCAAGGAGTTTCTCGCCACATACGGCGCGGTGGCCGTCGAGGTGCCCGAGTGGATGCCCAAGCAGGCCGACAAGATGCTCGTCATCCAACGCCATGGCCTGAACCCGTCGCACGTCTACACCTATCACGTCGAGGGTTTTCGCCCCGGCGGCGGGCTCTACGTGTTTACGCCCAATAACAACGGCGGCGAATTGAAACTGCTGGTCGATTCGCCCGACGGACAGATTCTCGACTGCGACCTCTCCTACGACGGCCGCGAGGTGCTCTTCAGTTGGAAACGGGGTGGCCGGGAGTACGGTGCCCAGTTTGACCGCAGCCTGCCGCCCGACGTCGATCCGACGCACATGTACACAATCTACCGGATGAACGTCGACGGCACGGGCCTGACGCCGTTGACCGACGGCACGTCGAACAACATCAACCCTTGCTGGCTGCCGGACGGCGGGATCGCGTTTCTCTCCGACTGCAAGCCGGCCTTCGCCTATTGCTTCGTCTCTACTTCGCCGACGCTCTACCGCATGGACCGCGACGGCCGAAACGTCAGGCGGATCTCGGCCAACTATCTCAACGACTTCACGCCGCACGTGACCGGCGACGGGCGGATCATCTACAGCCGCTGGGAATACGTCGACCGCCCGGCGATCCCCATCCAGGGCCTTTGGAGTATCAACCCGGACGGCACGGGCTTGTCGGTCGTTTTCGGCAACCGGGTGCTCAGCCCGGCCACGTTCATGGAGGCCCGGTCGATCCCCAATACCGATAAGCTGCTCTGCGTCCTGACCAGCCACAACGGCCCGTGCCGCGGGGCCATCGGCACGATCGACCGCACTTTCGGCCCCAACGCCCAGGAAGCGATCCGCAACCTCACGCCGGAGGTTCGCGTCGGTCCGGTCGGCCAGGGCGACGGCAACAACGTCCGCGGGCCGTACGAGAATCCGTTTCCGATCGACGACCAGTACTTCCTCGTCTCGAAGCGCGGCTCGATCCTGGTGCGCAACTACGACGGCGACAAGCAGGCCACGCTGTTGCGCGGCCGCGACGGCATGGGTTTCTACAGTCCCACGCCCGTGGCCGCCCGCAAGGCCCCGCCGGTGATCCCGCCTAAGCTGCCGCCGCATAAGGAAGGCGAAGCGCCCGAGCCGTGGGCGACGGTTTGCATGCAGGACGTCCACGTCGGGCTCGATCCGCACGTCCGCCGCGGCGAGGTGAAGCAGATTTGCGTCGTTCAGGAACTCGAAAAGAGCCGCTGGGCACCGCAAGCGTTTACGCATCCCAAGAGCGGCAACATCGCGTGTTTCGGGTTCCAGTTTCCGCTGGTCTCCTGCGGCGCGACTTATTCGCCCAAGAAGATCTGGGGCTACGCCAAGGTGGAGGAGGACGGGTCGGCCAATTTCCGCGTGCCGGCCGGGCTGCCGATCTACTTCATGGCCGTCGACGCCGAAGGCCGGGCCGTGCAGCGGATGCGAAGTTTCACCCACCTGATGCCCGGCGAAGTGCAAGGCTGCACCGGATGCCACGCCGACCGCAACACGGTAACCGCCCGCGGGGCCGAGTTGGCCGTGGCCTTCGAGCACCCACCGCAGGAGCTCACGCCGCCGGAGTGGGGCGTGGCCGGGTTCAGCTACCCGGGCGTTGTGCAGCCGGTGTGGGATAAATACTGTGTGAGCTGCCACAACGAGCGCGAGGCGGCCGGCGATGTCGATCTGACGGGCGACAAGACCGATTTCTTCAACGTCTCCTACGAGATCCTCGCCCGCAAGGGCACGCTCGGCGAGACGGATTTCGCCAGCCACGGCGCCCACGGCGGCCGGATGGGTAAGAGCCCTTACACGAGTTGGATTTCGACCTACAACGGCGAGGAGGCCAACATCTTGCAGGTCACGCCTAAGACCTGGGGCTCGCCCGTGAGCCGTCTGAGCGAGATCGTCATGACTGGCCACCCGGACAAAGACGGCAAGCCCCGCTTCACCATGGACGCCGCGTCGCGTCGCCGCGTGCATACGTGGATCGACTTGAACGTGCCCTACTATCACACGTCCGTCTCGAACCACTACCAGCGCAAAGGCTGCCGCCGGATGATGCCGGAGGAGCTTGACGCGGTGCTGAAGGACGTGGCCGCGCGGCGTTGTGCGTCGTGTCACGAGAAGGGCGTCCCGCGGAAGTTTTACACGCGGATTCTCAAGGCGGAGAACAATAGTTTTCTGCTGGCGCCGCTGGGCAAGCCCGCCGGCGGGACGGAAGCTTGCGGCAAGGCAGTGTTTCCCTCGAAGGACGACGCGGATTATCAAGCGATCCTCGCCACGTTCAAACCGATTCACGAGTTGCTCAAGGAGCGCCCGCGGATGGATTTGACGGAGGAAGCTTGTGAATGTGCGGTTGCGGGGGAGTAGGCAAAATGCGCCGGACAATCGAGATATCGTATCAGCCTTGGGACGAAAGTGGCCCAAAGCATTTGACGCTCTCAGAGGAAGATTACTATGATTCTCTTGAGCCCGGGGATCGCTCCTATGCTCAAGATGGGGTTGCCAAGTATCAGGAACCTCACAGGTATTTGGCCATGGATGCGACGGCGCTCAAATGGCTGGTTGTGACGGAACCTTGCGAGAATGGTTGGACGACGTTCAGATATCAGTACTTCGATGGACTTGCGTCGTACATGGTGCATTCGACTTGGCCGGATGGGTCGGAAGAGATCCTCCACAGTGTGAACGTGTCAGCGGAAATGTGCCACATCACCCGCACACTCAAAGAGGCGGACGGCCAGTGGGCAACCGTAATGAACTCGCTGGTGCCCCACGGTGCTGACGATTCGTCTGCCGTAATCGAGAAGACTGGAAATTGGACGTGGGAAGAGTGCAAAGGATTTGGGTGCGTCCCTGGTCATCGGGGTAGTGCCGGACCATAAGACGCACCAGACGCCCGTGTTGCGCAACAAGGGGATGTTCCAGGCAACGCTCAGAGGCTGAATTTGGCCAAGCCCCCCCCCCCCGCAGGAGTGTATCCCGCAGGCTTGACGGTGATACCAAATATGATATCATATCTATAGGAGACTATCCCAGCCATGGGTGACTCATTGCCCAAGTTCATCCTGCTGATCCCGCTGAACTACAACGACGGAAGGGAGGTTCCGAAGGAGGTGCTGGCGAACTTCCGGGAGAAGCTCTTCGCACTGGGTGGCGGGTTCAGCATCGCCGGAACTGTGGAAGGTGCGTACCGGATGGCGGACGGCACGAAGATGATTGACCACTCGCTGCAAATCTGGATCGGTCTGGAAGAGGAGCACTTTGCCGAACTGGAGCGGGCGGTGGCAGAACTGGGGGCCGAGTTGGGCCAGGAATCGATGTACCTCGAACGCAGCGGCGGCACGATCCATTTCATCCCGCCGCAGCCACCAAGTGGAGGTTCGTTATGAGTGAGAAATCCTTGACGATTCTCGAATCTGCCAAGCAGATCGCGTCGTCGGCCGAAAGCTGGGCCGATGTGTCGAACGCTTTGTTCGACCCGGTCGATGGGTTGCTTATCAAGGCGTATCCTACTCGTCCACAGCGAGAGGCTTTCTTGAAGACGGAAGAATATGGGGAAATCCGCGGGCTTCTCGAATCGGCCATAGATAGGACCGGTCTGATTAGCGGCGCAACTCCCAAGAAAAGCGGAAAGTTCCTCGTACGCCTTCCCCGATCCCTGCACGCCGCTCTGGAGCGAGAGGCGGCCGAGGAAGGTGTCAGCTTGAATCAACTCGTGGTCACGAAACTAGCCATGCAGGTGTCGCAATTGACGTCGGGGACCGCAGGACAGTAGCCCCATGAACACTTCACTCGTCATCACAATCATCGGGACACTTCTCGTTGGCTGCGTTTACTTGCTCCTGAGGCGGGATCGCAATCGCAGGTACCACGGCGATCGGATACTGCCAGGCATGCGGGCGAAACTCGATAGGCTTCGCAAGGTCGATTCCGCGGTCAATCTGGCGTCGATTCCGTTGTGGCTGTATTTCATGTTTCTGTTCGGCCGTCAGATGCAACAGATCGCAGCATCCGACATCCAGCAACTCCCCGGCACCGTGTGGTTCCTCGCGAGCGGCGGGTTCTGGTACGCCATTGGATGCTTTTACGGGCTTGGGATCATCGGGCTATTGCAGTACGTCGGTTGGCGACTCTTCCTGGGCAGGAGAAAATTTGATCTGTGGATGGACTATGGGGAACTGACTACGGGCAAGAACGTCCGACTTTGGGGATCTCTACTGCTGATTGCGACAATCGGCGGCGGGACTCTCTTGATGTGTTTGGGGCTTGGTCGCTACACTCGAGTGACCGAGGAGAGCCTGATTGTCAACTCTTTCTGGTCACTGGGCGAATCGGTCCACGACCACCGCAACGTCACGTCGATTGAAGTCCGCCACTGGCTCCGCGATAAGGAAGATCCTCCACGGCCCATCCCCAAGTACAAGATCGAGTACCGGGACGGCTACGTGTGGAACTCCGACGGACGCTTGCGAGACGTGCATCCCGCTTACTGCGACGCGGCAGAACGCCTCGTGCAGTACGTCTCAGATCAGTCCGGTGTCGCCGTGCGCGAGAAGGATTAGGGCCGGCTTTCGTGCGTTTTGTGGCAATGCAGGAAGCCTATCCCAGGTCCCGGCTGTCGAACATCAGCAGTGCCAGCAGGATGGCTACGGTGCTGTACAGCGCGCTGTAGAGCGCGGCCCAGGCGACGTAGCTCCAAGGGACGATCTTGTCGTTGGAGATCGCGCCGTAGATGTTGAAGTTGTCGAGTACCGGTAAGACCGCGGCCAGGAATGTGCCTACGAAATGGACGATCTCGTTCTCGCCCACCGACGTATCAACCAGCACCGGCATCAAGTGCCCCAGCACGTAGATCGAGAAACAGATCAACAGGTTGGCCACGATCGGCAGCCGGGTGGAGATGGCCACGGCGATCGAACTCATGACGATTGTCTCTAACAGCGCCAGCACCAGCCCGGGCAAGGTTTGGACCATCGTGTCGAGGCAGGCTTGCGCGGTGGCGTCGTTACCGCCCGACTCCCGGGCCTCGAATTCCACCTTGAATGATAGGCTGCAGAGAAACAGCGCCCCGAGGATGATGAACACCAGGGCCACCGGTCCGACGACGCCGAGGAACTTGCCCAGGATGAACCCGATGCGGTTGATCGGCTTGGACAACACCGTCAACGCGGTGCGGCCGTCGATCTCGTCGGCAATCGATCGGCTGGCCGTGAACAACGCCAGGACAACCGACCAGAGCACGATCCAGTTCAGCCCCATGTCTTTGACGAACTTGATGTCTTCGCCGAACGTATAGTACGGGAGATACACGAACACGAGCAGACCGCCCGCCGCCACCAGCAGCACGGCATAGAAGAACGGCTGTGCCAGGGTCTCCTTGGCCGCGACCCAGGCGATCGCCGCGGTGCGAGGCACGATCAGTTGCAGCACGAAGTAGACGACCATCAACGCAGCCAGCGCAACGCCGACCCCGGCGGCAACCTTCCACAAGGGGTATACCCAGGTGCTCACCGCGGCAAACATCGATAGGCTGCAATCTGAGAACGTCATCTTTATTTCCAACACGCCCAATTGGCCGAATTCCCCTGCCGGGCCCCGCTTTTGTATATTACGCCGTCGTTGGCCCCAAGGTTCGGCAGTAGGGTGCGTGCAACGCACCTGCATCCGATATTGTGGTGCGTTTCACGCACCCTACATCAAAACCGTATGTCAAAACCCGCAAAATCGCCGGCCGCCGATGTGGTTCGCTGCCGGGTGTCCTTGATGTTGCGGCCCATTTCCGTGTTGATCGCGTCGAGGAACCGTCCGAGCTCGTCGGCCGTGCCCTCGGCAACAAGCTGGACCCGACCGTCGGGCAGATTCCTGACGAACCCGGCCACGGCGAACTGCCCGGCGATCATGCGGACCGTATACCGAAACCCGACGCCCTGAACCCTTCCCGAGAAGTAGACCTCGCGTTGCTCGACCGTCGACTCTTCCGCCACGTTGGGCACCTCCGAAACCACCAGTATAGCGCGTCGCCGTGTGTGCCGCCAGGGGGGTTCGGGGGCGGCGTGGCAAGGGGGCTGCCGCAACAACTCGGGTTGCTGGCGGCGCAGGGGGCTCCTAGAATAGGGCCCGTATGACCGATCGTATCACCAACGTTGCCGTGCTGGGCTCGACCGGGAGTATCGGTCGTAGCACGCTGGAGGTGATCGATGCCTCGGCCGGGAGCTTGCGGGCGGCAGCACTCTCGGCCCATGGCAGCACGAAACTCCTGCTCGAACAGGCCCAACGGGTGCGGCCGCGATGTATTGTGGTCAGCGACCCGGAGGCGGCCAAGCGGCAGGATTGGTCGGGCTTGCCCGGGGACGTCGAGTTGCTCGTCGGCCCCGAAGCGATCGCCCGGGCGGCAGCCGACCCTCAGATTGACGTGGTCGTGTCGGCCATTGTGGGCAGCGCGGGCCTGCAAGGGACCTGGGCCGCGTTGGAGGCCGGCAAGAGGGTCGCGCTGGCCAACAAGGAGAGCCTGGTGGTCGGCGGGCCGCTGGTTACGCGTTTGGCCCGCGAGCGGGGGGCATCGTTATTGCCGGTCGATAGCGAGCACAGCGCGGTGTTTCAGGCGTTGCAGGCAGGGCGTCGCGACGAGGTGCGTCGGGTGGTGCTTACCGCCAGTGGGGGGCCGTTTCGCACCTATAGTCAGGATCAATTGGCCCAGGTAACCGTCGAGGAGGCCCTGGCGCATCCCACGTGGAACATGGGTCCGAAAATAACGGTCGATTCGGCCACGCTGATGAACAAGGCCCTGGAGATCATTGAGGCCCGGTGGCTGTTCGACCTGTCGCCGGATCAGATTGGTGTGGTGATTCACCCGCAGTCGATCGTACATTCAATGGTAGAATATAGAGACGGCTCGGTGATAGCGCAACTCAGCCCACCCGACATGAAGTTGCCGATCCAGTACGCTCTGACGTGGCCGTCGCGTTGCGAGGGGCCGGCAGCCAAGATCGATTGGTCTCGGGCGATGCAGTTGGATTTCGAGCCACCGGACTTCGAGCGATTTGCGGCATTGGGGCTGGGGCTGGAGGTTGCCCGATCCGGCGGAACGGCCGGGGCGGTGGTCAACGGGGCGAACGAGGCGGCGGTGGCGGCGTTTCTGGACGGCCGGCTCGCACTGAACGAGATTGTACCCGCATGCCGAAGCGTGCTGGAGAACCATAACTTCGATCCCAACCCCACGTTGCAGCAAGTGCTCGAGTTGGACGGTTGGGCTCGTCAGGAGGTGTTAAGTTGGATTTGTGCTTGATTGCTGCGTTGGCGTGGACGGACATCAATCTGTGGATTGCCGTACTGATGGTGGCCGCCGGGTTGGGGTTCGTCATCTTCGTACACGAACTGGGACACTTCGCCGTGGCCAAGATGTGCGGCGTGAAGTGCGAGAAGTTCTACATCGGTTTCGACGTGCCGCTGGGACGCTTCGTCATATGGCTGATGAATTGTGTGCCCTTCGGGTCCTTCGTCAGTCGGCTGATAAGTCGCGAGGGAGAGTTCAGCCTGTTTGGGCTGAAGATTCCCAAGACCATCGGCAAGCCGATCCGCTGGGGCGAGACCGAGTACGGCATCGGGATCATTCCGCTGGGTGGCTACGTGAAGATGCTCGGCCAGGAGGACAACCCGGCCCGGCTGCGCGAGGAGATCGAACGGGCCAAGCAACAGGCCGACGCCGAGGCGGCCGGCGACGGCGATCAACCGACCGATGCCGAAACGCCCGAACCAACGGACGCCCCGGCTTGCGAATCGATCGACGTCGCCGCGGCCGAGGCGGCGTTATACGATCCGCGAAGCTACCTGGCCCAGAACGTGCCCAAGCGGATGGCGATCATCTCGGCCGGCGTGATTATGAACCTGATCTTCGCCTGGGTGATGGCGTCGGTGGCTTTCTCGCCCGGCATGGGCGTTACCCGAAACGAGTGCGTGGTCGGCCATCTATTGCCCGGCCAAGCCGCCTGGCAGAAGGACATCCGCGTGGGCGACAGGCTGCTGCAAGTGGGCGACCGCGAAACGCGGAAGTTCCGCGACATGCAAGAAGCCATCATGCTGGGCGATAACCTGGAGGATGGCGTTCCGATCAAGCTGGACCGCTGCGGTGCGGAACCGCTTACGGTGATCGTCGAGCCGGATAGCAGCGGGATGCTTCCGATGATCGGCATCTCCAGCCCAAGCACCATGACGTTGCACGAGGAAGGCCCGAGTGTGCCCGGGTCGCCGGCGGACACCGCCTCCTCCAAGTTCATGCCGGGTGACACGATCGTGAAGATCGGCGTGAAGATCGACGGCAAGCCCGTCGAAGAGCCCGTGGAGAACATCGCCGATTTGCATCGTTTGCTGGCCATGCACGCCGACAAGCGGTTGACAATCACCGTCCGCCGCAACACGCAGAAGAAGGCCGCCAAGGGCAGTGACGCGACCCAACCGACCGATTCCACGTCGACCCATCGGATTGACGTTGCCCTCAATCCGATGCGACGGCTGGGATTGGTGATGGAGATCGGCAATATCAGTGCGGTTCAGGAAGACTCGGCGGCTGCCAGCGCCGAGCCGCAAAGTTCGCCCGAGACGAAGAAGGGCATCAAGCCGGGTGATCGCATCGTGAAGATCCGCGGGACCTCGGGCGACGAGATACGTCTGGGCGATCCGATGACTCTGGCCGAGCGGCTCCGCGGCCACGTCGGCGAGCAGATCATCGTGACCGTCGCCCGGGGGAAGAAGAAGATCGATTTTGCGGTCAAGGTCGATCCGACCGATTCGTTCGAGATTCCCTCCTACTACATGCCCAACGGTCCGGTCACGGTGCCCGCCTTGGGAATCGCCTATCACGTGCTCAACAAGGTCAAGTCGTCGGACGTTCCAGGAAGTGTGTTTGCCCGGGCCAGGAAAGCCGCCACGGCCAAGGGCAAGAAGGCGGCGATTCCGGGGCCCCGCGACGTTCTAGTCTCGGCCAAGCTGATCCCGCCGGAGAACCAAACACCTGACGAAAAGGAAGCCGAACAACAGGAAGTGACCGTCAGTTTCGACGAGGAGAATCGGAACTGGCCGAGATTGATCTACATGCTTCAAGAGTGTCTGCAACACACCAAAGTGGAACTGACGTGGAAAAACGAGGACGGCGAACACCACACCGAGACGTTCAAGCCGACGTCCGCCGCCGACTGGTTCTATCCCCGGCGTGGATTCCGTTTCGAAAACATGACTTTCATCGAGAAGGGCTCCACCATCGGCGAAGCGATCCGGCTCGGCGGCGACGAGACGCTCCACTCCACCTTGATGGTCTACCGGTTCCTGCAGAAGCTCGCCGCACGGCAAGTTTCGCCCAAGGCGTTGGGTGGTCCGGTGTCGATCTTTCGGGTAGCCAAGCATTATGCCGAGAAGGGCACCTCCGATCTGCTGATCTTCCTCACGTTGCTCAGCGCGAACCTGGCCGTGATCAACTTCCTGCCGATTCCGATGCTCGACGGCGGCCACATGGTCCTGCTGGCCTGGGAAGGGATCCGCGGGAAACCGGCCAGCGAACAAGTGCAGGGCGTGCTCGCCTACGTTGGGCTGGCTTTCCTGCTCTCGCTGATGATCTGGGTGATCGGGTTGGATATCTGGCGGTTGGTTTCCGGGTAAGGGGGGAATTGTAAATTGGTAATTGAAAATTGCAAATTGAAGAAAGAGGGTGGCCGGGTTCGAGTCGCGAGTTGTGAGCTATGAGCTGTGAGCTATGAGTAATGGGCTTTCTCACTGCTCCCTGCTCACTGCTCATAGCTCATAGCTCACAGC
>JABMRB010000606.1 GCA_013202865.1 Candidatus Nealsoniibacteriota bacterium
CAATAGATGGGACATCCCCTCTATCAGCGCTCGGCGCAAGAGGTGAGAATCTCATATAGAACGCGAGTTGCTGCTTAAGATCGTAGTCGAGCAACAGTCTATTGATTCGCTGGTTCGTTCCGTCCTGCTGTTCGGGTGCCAGATGCTCAAACCCATCAGCCGGGTGTCGCGTTCCCTCTAGTTTCACTTCTGCGAGATATGGTGAGAAGAGTGAGCCAGATTGCTCACGAATCCGCCTCAAGATCGCACGTTTACGATAATGAACGGCCGTTTCTACTTTCTTCACATGTGCCGCAATTTCCGGAATGGTCGGGTTAAGATACGAGTACTTCATCAAGAAGGTCAGTTGCCAATCGAACGGGTATTCTTTCAGGACAGACAACATACATTCGATGAGTCTCTCTGCCAAATCCTCAAGTTCGGGCCTAGTATATGGACGGATCGGTTCTGGTGGGTGGGGGGGGGGAGGAGGTGGCTTGAGTTGATCAACGGCGCAGTTATGGGTAACAACAGACAACCATTTGCAGAAAGATCTCCTTTGTTTTCCTCGGCCCTCCCACCAAGTGCGGAGCTTCTTCCGATCGCAGATTTTAACGAAAGTGTCTTGAATTGCATCCTCTCGCTTATGCTGCTGGTTTCTTCCTTGAATTACTTTGTAGACCACCAGCTCAATGAGTCGAGTCATTCTCTCGATCAACTCCTCAAGGGCTACAAAGTCACCAGCGAGGTAGCGGCGCACCGCGTCTTCACAGTCGAAAAGTCCGTCTTTGCATAGGCAGTTATTGGCCAACACATTCCTCCTCAAGATCCAGGAAACGTCAAATCCAATTGGACCGCGAATCTCATCTTTGGCGAGGGTCTCTTATCGGAAATCGTCTACAGTCGCGTTGGGCGAGGTCTTGCGGCGTCGCTCCAGGCGATCGGACGACAGCCTTAGGCATCCAGCGAGTCATGGGACAGATGCGCTTGGAGTTTTCTCAAAAAGTGGATTGCAGTTTTGTCGCTCTTGTACGTCTACCCTTATGAATGAAGCGGAAAATCCGGTTTGCAGGAGTCAGTTTCAGGGACCTGTTATCCGCCCCCGAGTACGGTGTGGAGAGTGCAACTCGGCTGCCATTATGGTGGGCGACGATACCTCCGTCAAGGGGGCTACGAGGAGACGAGCCGGTGAACTGTATTCTCGTTGGCTTATTTCTCTGTGTTTTGCTGTCACCTGCTCGTTCAATCTGGCATCCGCCCCTCGACGACACGTCACTCGCCAACAGCTTTCCAAACCACCGGCAGAGGGCATCGGCGAAGATTGCCTTCAGTTTGTAGATTTCTTGCACCAAATCAGACCGGGTCTTGCCTTGGTTTA
Source organism: Candidatus Nealsoniibacteriota bacterium (assembly GCA_013202865.1). Lineage (GTDB taxonomy): Bacteria > Planctomycetota > Planctomycetia > Pirellulales > Thermoguttaceae > JABMRB01. Next base: position 1,358 of record JABMRB010000606.1, read on the forward strand.
TCAGAAGGACGATTGGTACCTCAAACCACCGGTCAAAATAATCGCGTTCCAGGGAGATTACTCATGTTGCAGTATCTATGGAGGAAGGTCGCAGGGACGATCCCTCGTCGCACCTCGACCAAGTTGGCAGTCCGCGACACTGTCGGCCCGCGGCGCAATAGGGCGCTGTCTCTTGAGACTTTGGAAAACAGGCAACTGATGGACGTGGCGCCTGTTGTCTCGGCCATTCAAGTGTCGGGGCTTGAGGACGCCGAACCGGCCTATGTTGCGGGGATGATTTCGCAAAGCTCTGGCGACCGCTACGAGAACGACGACGTGGCCTCCCGAGCGACGACGATCCCCACCAACGGCGGCACCCAGACGCACAGCATCCACGCGGGGTCCGACGTGGATTGGGTGAAGTTCACGCTCGCCGAGCGGTCGGAGGTGACCATCGAGACGAATGGCAGTTTGGGCGACACCCGGATGTGGCTCTACGGTCCGAACAGCTCGACTCGGCAGATCGCCAACGACGATGATGGTGGCAACGGCATGTTCTCCCGTATCCGTCGTAGCGGGTCGAACGCTCTGGAGCCGGGTACCTACTATGTGAAGGTCGACGAGTACAACAACAACGACGCGATCAGCAGCTACACGATCCGGGTGGATGCTGACGCGGTGGGCCCGAGCGGCGACCGCTACGAGAACGACGACGTGGCCTCCCGAGCGACGACGATCCCCATCGATAGCGTGGGCAACACACTGGCTACTGCGCGGAATCTCGGGGTACTGACCAGTAATCGCACCTTCAGCGACTTCATCGGCCGGCCCGACACGGACGACTATTACAGGTTTGCCCTAAACCGAGCCAGTGAATTCAGCCTGGCGCTGAGTGGCTTGAGCGCCGATGCAGATGTACAAGTTGTTGACGCGGATGGTCAGGTCGTCGTCGGATCGACGCGAGGCGGCAGCGACGCAGAGGCGATCAACCGCACTCTGGATGCTGGCAACTACTTCGTCCGAGTCTACTCATGTGGCAGCGCCAACACGAGATACCGCCTGCGTCTTGACGCCAGACCGCGGAGCAACCCTTTAGCACGTATCAACGCTGCTGGGGTGGACAATGTAATGCAGGACTCAGAGCGGATCCTTGTTTCTGCCGACGCGGCCGGTTTTGCGCTCGGGAGTTGGGGAGCGAGCACCGGGGCAGCTTTGGGCTCCATTGCCAGTCCTGTTGCCGGCCCCTTTTCGGTGATCGCCGGCGGGATCATCGGACACGAGCTACCCGCTGCCGTCACTGGCCTCACCGCCACAGCGGCCAGCTACACAGCTGGGGCCCTCCCCCGAGCATATTCCGAGATCGTGGACTTCCTTTTTGGGCACTGACCTAGATTGCCCGGATACAGGACCTCCGATGGCTATTGCATCCTCCAGTTGTAATTGGCTGGGCCGAAACCCGTGCCACCCCAGTTCGTATTGTCGTCCCCCCGGCGGCCCAGGTGAGCCAAGGCCTATTCCGTTGAATTAGATGCAAACCAGGGCAACCTGCAACTCGCAGGTTGGACAGCAGCCCCGTGGAGGCGGGCCTCTGGCGAGGACGCCAGGCACCGGGGGTAGATACCCGCCTCTCTGGTGGGTACACTAGATATGGTGGGCAACTTAGGGGCACTAGTGGAGGTGCGTAGCAATGAGCACACGACATTGGACACAACACAGGCGTTTGATCTGGGTGTTCCCGTTGGCCGGCCTCCTGGCCGCCGCTGGTTGCGCCGTCGTTACGCCCCCCCCAGACTCCTTGGAAAGTAGTATCGGGAAGACGAGTGCGTACGACGAGGGGATTGCGCACGTAGAAGCAAACAGGTTCACGGAGGCGTTTGCTTCTTTCGAACAGGAAGTGAGATCCCATCCAAGGAACGCCAAGGCAATCTACTACCAGGGTGTCGCCCACGAGAAGATGGGCGACCTTCGCCAAGCTGCGTCTTGTTACACCGACGCGATTCGCATCGACAACGAGATCGAAGAAGCTCGCTATTCTCACGACAAGAAACAGATCGAGAAGTACAAAGATGCTATCCAACTCGGTGACGAGTTGGCCAACGCCTACATTAAACGAGGCAATGTTTTTCGTGGCGTGGGCAAGTTGGATGAGGCCGTCGAGGATTTCACCAAGGCGATCGAAGTCGAGTCGAAAGTGGCTGCCGCATATTCTGGGCGGGGAATTGCCTTCCTCGAAAAGGGGCTTCCGAAGTTGGCTGTCGAGGACCTGACCGAGGCGATCAAGTTGAGTCCGGCGTATGTTGAAGCTTACTGCGAACGGGCACGCGCTTACACCATGATTAGCTCCTGGTACGAGGCGACCAGTGACTGCAGGCAGGCGATCCGCCTTAATCCGAAATCAATCGAGGCTTAAAGGGTTGACCCTGTGGCCATCATGGTGGGCAGAGTACCCAAGCTGCAAGCACGATGGAATCCCGATTCAGATCAATGAAGACAGGGCACGCCTGGAATCAACAGGAATGGAACACGTGACTGTCCCTGAGAAACCCACCACCCACGTGAAGGAAGAATCCAATCAAGCCCTCCTCTTCTCCACCGTCGCCGCCTCCTTTTCCATAAGCCGCTCTATCTGACGGAGGAAACCAGGGTCGCCCAATTCTCGGGCATACGACATTGCCAATCTCTTAATCTGTCTTACGGCCTTCTTGACCGAGTAACTACTCAGGCCAACCATGTCCTTGATTGGACGTTCCGCCAATCGTGTATCAAACACCTGAAGAGCCGGCGGTTCCAACCTCTGCTGAATCAACTCCCGAAATCCGCCGATAAGGTCTTCGCCGTATCCCACATCGGGCTTTGTGATGGCGGGCATCATATCAATCGGCATGGCTGAAAAGTGCTTACGCCGATTCGCCTCCTTTGCCTGCATGTTCATTATCAATCGTGACATGGACACCTTGAACCTCGCGCTCATCGGACCGTGCCTGGTTTCATCATAGCTGGCGAACAGTCGTCCGGGGGAAACCAAGAGCTTAACTGTGATCTCATGAAGTCTCTCCGTGAGACTATTCTGATCCCGGAATCCGGCATTCCTGAGCGAACTGAGGATATAGCGGCTAAAGTCAAAAGTCTGCATCGCGATAGCGTCCTGCCTCCGCCAAGGGTCCGTCAGCTTCGGCAGCAACTTCTGCAGCTCCGCATGGAACAACCCGTTGTAGTCCGAGACAACGGAGTTCTCCCTGAGCAGCAACCATAATCCAAACCTGATCATACAGGTATGTAGGGAGGCGGCAGGGCATTTTGAGACCGTGAGACTGAGACTGAATTGTCGTTACTCGTTATGCAAGAAGGACTTAGGCTCACGCTCCGTCAGTCTCAGGGCTGGGTTTGAGACCGCCGCCATGAGATTCCCCGAGGTTTTTTCGTCCTCCACGGCCTCCTGGCCGTCCATTCTCTTGGGGCAACAATCCAGACAAGGCTTCACTGTGTCCAGAAGACAACCCGAAATCGGCGTTCAGATGATCGGCCCGTCCGACTGTCCGCGCTTCCTGATTGCCAACAACCGGCAACGGTACTGGACCGGACACGGTTGGAGTCGCCACCGTTCGGATTCGCTCCTCTATGCCCACCTCGAAATCGTTCGTCAGGACTTCGAGAAACTGGTCTCACGAAGTCGCAGACGCAGATGACCCTCCCCCCGACAAGAACTACGGGAATGCACATGATTCGACTCAGTCTGGCAGATGCCACATCTCTCGAACGGAAACAGAGCACCCTGCGGCATTACGTCCGCATGGTGGCCAACGGCCAAGCCCATGCCCTGTTCTGTTTCGGCGCGGGTGGCGGCGGCAAGAGCACCGTCGTCACGGAGACGTTGCTAGAGCGTGGCATCCAGCCAATCGTCTTGAACTCTCACCTAACCGCCCTCGGTCTATTCCAGACGCTCTGGCAGTATCGCACGGATGAAATCTTGCTCATCGAGGACTGCGAGCAATCCCTGGCATCACCGGCCGTGCAGGGGCTTCTCCGATCCGCCCTTTCCGGTGTTGGCGATCAAAGAACCGTTACCTAGTTAGACAGCGCCACTTTGGTGGCATATTTTGTCGTAAGTTGCTTCTTTGAAACACTGTACGTCATGGTGGTTGCTTGTCGGGGATGCAGGATTTGATCTTGCCGGCGTCGATTCCCATGGCTGTTAAACGGTTGATTCTGGTTTTCGTATGCGAGACCCGGGCCTGCTTGTTGCGATGTTGGTGGTATTGTTGCTTTTTCAACTCTACCTTGAAACGCTCCCGGCGGACAGCAGCAGGCAGGTCGGCCGCCTCCAGCCATGCGTTCATTGCGCTGCGAACTCGCTCCACCGTGATCCGATCCACCGATTCGTTGGACGCATTGTCGTATTCTTGACGCACACGGGCACAAAACAGATGGCTCAGCCCGGTTACGTAGAAGTGCCGATGCACGCATCGCCAGCCGCGGACTTCGTAGTGGTCCAGCCCCAGTTCTTCTTTGCCCTCGCGAAAACAACTCTCGATCGTCCAACGACCGAAGGCCACTCGCAACAGCCAACGCAACGTTACCCATTGGCCTGTCACCGGATTGCGTTCGCCCGGAACGCGGTTGGATAGGAAGTATTTCACCTCGCCGGTCAACACGTTGCGAGCGACGATCAAGCAATGTCGCCGAGTGGGCAAACCGTCTTCGTCCTTGCGCCAAAACACGGCCCACTTGACTTCCCAGACCTCGGGACCTTTGTCCGTATCCTTGATCCGATACGGCTGCCAGGACTGCTCGCGAAACACGGGCGAATAGGTCACCAAGTTGCGGACTTCGCAAGACGGACGACGCCGAGCCACACGCGGATATTGCTTCCGACGCCCGCGTTTTCCCGGCCTTTTCGGCCCAGTTCGCAGCACCGTGGGCTTTTGCATCCAACCGTGAAAGTCGCAGGGGATCTCGCCGACAAAGACCTGACGACGCGACTGCAAGCCGTCGAGGAACTTGCCGTCGCGGCCGTACAACTCGTCGAACGTCCAAGCCGACACTCGAACGCCGTTGGCCAAAGCACGATCGATTTGGCCCAACGCGATCTGCGGCTTGGTGCAAAACTCGATCTCGTCGGGCACGTACGTTTTTTTCGGCGCGCAGGGTCATTGGCCCAAGTCTCCGGCAGGTACAAGCGGCTGTCCAACAGCACTTGAAAACCGGACGCCGAGTAGCTGAGGTGAACCCCCACAACACAGTTGTCGACCTTCCCTCGGTTGCCGTTCCACTGCCGGGCAACTCCCACGGTCGCTTTGCCGCTCTTGGCCGTGCCCGACTCGTCCACGCAACCGATGGCCTCGCCGTGGGCGTGATCTCGGGCAACGATCTGCTGGCAGCGATCTCGAAGTTTCTCTTCATCCCACTTGACCGATTCGAGAAAGCGTTGCAGCGTCCGCGGCGCGGTCTTGAACTCCAAGCCGATCGCCTCGGCCGTCTTGCGATGCAAGTTCGAGAGCTGGCCTTTGACATAAATCCACAACAATCCTCGTGCATCGCGTCGGCCAAAACAATCGGCAAACAACGCGAGAAACAAACTGAGCTTCCTTCCCAGCGCGAAAATCTGTTCTAATGTCATCCTTGACGGTCCTCCGTGAAAGTCCTCGTGACTTGTCCAAACAAACGCGGAGGATCGTCTCTTTTACCTCATCCTGCAATCTCAACTGACCGGCTTGACGTAACCACCAGCCCCAAAACACTTTAAGTGTGCTAGCACCGCCCAAAGTGGCGCTGTCCAATTAGGGAACTCGGTACAGAACCCGTCGTACAACGCTTGCAAGGCCCCGCGGTTCGCCCTATCCATGTTGATTAGTTTTCGATGTCCACGTCTACTGAGCCTCGGTCTAAGCCTGTCTCCGGCGGCAGCTTCCGGTAAACCCAGCGGGTCCTCTCGATACTCGCTCAAACGTTTGTTAATCGACTTCGTAATGTTCCCGATCTTCTTGGCTAGCTTCGCGCACCAGTCTTTGCATCCGATTTGGGCTTGCGCGGGGGCCCCTGCTTCGACAACCAGATCGTCGAGAATTTCACGATCGACTTGCCACCACTTTAGTGACGGAGGAGGATCAAAATCCCAAAAGCGGCTGTGTGCTCCCCCGGCCATCGCTTCAGCGAGCCCGTCAATCCATACTTGGGCTCTCCTTTCATACGCTTGGTCTGACCGCCACGTCCAGTACCTCCAACTGGTGTTGAGACTACTGATTTGCCAATCTTCCGCCTGGCCGTTCAGTTGGTCTGCCTGCGCCTCAAGCTCCCACAGCTTCTCTTGGGCATCCCAGATGTCGGCATTTGCCTGCGCCAACCCAGGAAGCCCTTCAAGCCCAAGCGGGTCCACCAAATTGATTGGCGAGCCGCCAACATAGCTGTAAAGATTCATCCCCCCACCATACACAATCAGATCGCGGTTGACGAACCTCCCCAGCGTCGCGTGGTAGTACCGGGCGCGGGAATACTGCAGGCCGGTTTCTTCGTCCAGGCGGCGGCCCGTGTAGAGGTAGGGGTTGTGGTAGTCGCTCTGGTTGTCGGCGTCGACGCTCCATTCGGATACGCTTTCGTCGGCGTCCTCGGCGCCGTTGAGGACCGTTACCTTGCCGTACGGGTCGTA
>JABMRB010000607.1 GCA_013202865.1 Candidatus Nealsoniibacteriota bacterium
GAGCCGATTTATCGCGAGTCGGCCGATCTGGTGGTCGATACCGAAGGAAAGAATCCGGACGAACTGGTCGCCGAAATCCTCGACCGGCTCGATCTTTCGCCCGATGTCTAGTAACCCGTGTGAACTCGGATGGCGCCCATGGAACTCCGCCTGGCCTTGGTCTTCCTGCTGGGGGCGTGCATCGGCAGTCTGGCCAACCTGGGTGTCTACCGGCTCGCCTGGAGCCCCCGGCCGATCGGGCCCTGGACACGCCCGCACGACAAGGCGGCCCCGCGGCGGTGGACCGACCGGCTGCCGATCGTCGGCTGGCTGGGCCTGCGACGCGAGTCGGCCCTGCACGGCCCCGGTTTCTGGATTCGCCCGATGCTGCTGGAACTACTGCTGGGCACGGGTCTGGCTGCGCTCTATTGGTGGGAGATCGGCCAACAGGGGCTGTTGCCGGCCGACGCGCCGACGCTGGCCGGGCGGGCGATGCTCATTCTCCATGCTCCCTACGCGGCCCACCTGCTACTGATCTCGCTGATGGTGGTCGCCGCGATGATCGACCTGGACGAGCGGATCATCCCCGACACGATCACCGTGCCCGGCGTCTGGCTCGGGCTGCTGCTGGCGGCCGTCTGTCCCTGGGCGTTGCTGCCGGAGTTTGTGCCGCCGGCTGCCGGAATAGCGCGGTTGACCTATTGGGCCGGGCTCTCGCCCGAGACCTGGCAGATCCTCCAGCCGGCCTCACCCGAGGTGGTGTTCGAAGGACTGTTCCCCCAGGGTCATCCTCAACCGCAAGGCATCCCCCTCTTCCCGCATCCGTGGCTGCTGGCGGCCGGGCTGGGGTGTTGGTGGTTGTGGTGCGTGGCCTTGATGCCCCGGGTCTGGTATGGCCGTTACGGATGGCGTCGGGCTTCGGCGTACTTCGTCGCCACGCTGGTGCGCGAGCGGGCAACCTACCGGATCCTCGTGATGGGCTTGATCGGCTCGGCCGCGATCGTCGGCGTATGGTTCTGGGGCGGAACGCATTGGACGGGCCTGCTTGCCGCGTTGGTCGGTATGGCTGGCGGCGGCGGGCTGATTTGGCTGGTGCGGGTGACCGGGGCGGTGACGTTGCGGCGCGAGGCGATGGGCTTCGGCGACGTGACGCTGATGGCGATGATCGGCACGTTCCTCGGCTGGCAGACGTGCCTGCTGATCTTCTTCATCGCCCCGCTCTGCGCGCTGCTGATCGGCGTGGTCCAATTGATCCTCTACCGTGACAACATGCTCCCCTACGGCCCATTCCTCTGCGCGGGCACGTTGCTGACGATCGTCTTCTGGCCCACACTCTGGGACCGCAGCTACCACGTCTTCGCCCCCGGCTGGCTGGTGCCCACACTGATCCCGATCTTCATCGGCCTGATGGGCATCATGCTCGGCGGCTACGCCGGCCTGCGGGGGATGCTGCAGAAGGGGCGGTGAGAGGTTACCGTAGCTGGAGTCGCAAGACTTCAGCTACTCATGGGTGGCAGCGATGATTTTTCCGCAGCCGACGTTGCCACTTCAATACGCGTTTTCGGAAAATCGTCGGTGTTGCTTGCAACGGGAGGAGCCGGATTCGACTGAAGCCTTACGACTTCAGCTACGGGAAGTGTGAACGTTGACAAAGCACGAGAACGTCACGTGTACTAACGTATCAGATCGATCCGGCGTTTTCCAGACGCATTTTCGGGCCTTATCCCTCGCACTGCTTCGAGCCTTAATTCCTGATCCCAGCTTGCCCCGATCAACGATCAATAGTTATGTATGGTGTCCCCGGAAGTCAGTCCGACGACGTCTCATCCATGATATTTCGCAGGTGAACAGGTCGCCTGCACCGTCTATCTTCATTGCCGACGCGATACCATCTCCCGTAGCCGAACAATCAACTTGCGAGACTCGGGGCTGAGTTTCGTTGTGTCTACGCTCTTCACCAGTTTCCGCAACTTGTCACGCGTTGAATCAGAAACCGCTTGATAAGAGGGGAAGACGAACCACGGGTCGTCTGGCCCGCCAGGCACGGACTTCTCCAGGACAAGCACCTCCAGAGCGTGCCTCTCCAGCCTTGCGCTGGGGGCATCTTCGGCTAGTGTGAGCAGCAGTCCAAAGATTGCCGGTCGATCACGTCCTCTACCCAGCTCGGTTAGATAGTGCGGAATTCTGTCAGCAGGATGGCGTTTGGGAGTTTCAAACGCATGAAGCTTGATCAACTTGGCGGCACGCTCGTCGCCGATTCTCACAAGCGAGGCCAAGGCGATCGTATTCCCCATGCAGAGAGATCGCGATATTCCGCGAGTCAAAATCTCGTAAGTTTCATCGGTTTGTGGCTGCAGGTATCCCATCGCGATGACAATCGCTATGCTTCGCTTGTACTTCTGCAGAACGCCTCCCTGCAGCTTGCCAGAGACAGTCTCGCTTTGGGCAAGCCGAATGAGGAGCTTTTCCGAAAATGTGTTATTGCACCTGGCAACATCTCGCACGAGCGTGCTGAACGGGTATGACTCCAATCTCTGCGTGAGGCGTTTCGGGTAGGCGAACTTCCGCAGATAGTCGTCGTGCTCCAAACGCTCGACGAGTCTGTCCAGATCGTCCTCGTCGCCCGCCCGCACGACAGCGACCGTTGCCTGGGCAAGCTCCTGATGGTCGGCGTCGGCAGGCCGACCGAGGGTGGCCCAGGCTTCTTTCAAATCGGGCGGCACGGCGGCGGCCGGTTCGCCGGCCGTGGTCAGCAGCGGTTCGAGGCTGAGGAATCCAGCGACACCGAATGCCAGAAAACGGACGATTGTCATCATTCAGTCCTCCCAAAAAACAAGCATACCACCCCCGCCGGTCTACATCAACTCGGATCCGAGGATGGCGAGTAACTGCATAAGGTCGATGTCTACCCCCCCCGCGGCCGTCTGATTCATAAGATTCTTGGGGTTGGCGAGTAGTTCGTCGGCTAAAGCGGGAACGATAACCTCCTCCGCCTTTCCGCGATGGTTAAGCCCCAGGCCGTGGCTCGTTTCGTGGGCGAACACGAGTGCATCGTCAAGTAACCCACCGGTGGCCGTAGCGTCGGAGATCACCAGGCCGATGATGTTGTTACCGTCAATCGGCTCGTAGGGCGCGCTGATGAGCTGCATCCTCTGTTCCACCGAATGCTCATCCAGACGAGTAATGAATTCGCCGGAGGGGTTTCCGCCCGCAGCACTAAAGGAGTTGGCGGCAATGCGGACAGTGCGACCGAGTGAACCTGGAACCGTGGAATCGATCATGTTGAAGTTAATGACTCCGGCCCGATAGTTGAACGCACTGGAGTGATTGTCATTGGTGCTGGTTACGTTCCTGACGTACGTGTCAAGCACCCTCTCGATCTTGAAGTAACCGTCTTGAAGCTTGGTGATTGTTTCGTTGGCGTACGACTCAGCAATGCCGTTCGCACCGGCGGTTATGTCAACGAAATTAGGCGCGAGGTCGTCGTCTCCGAGACGGACCGAATCGCGTATGCCGTTGGTGTCGGCCGTGACCACTACAGTTGCCGGAGCCAGTCCCGTCGTGCCCGGTGCTTCTGCTTGCACGTCGTCTCCCAGTATGCTCTCTGTCGCGTTGGTGTCTGGCGCAAGTGTGATGCCGACCTGCCGGAAGAGGACGTTGCTGACGGCAATGATCTGCTCGGCACGAGCAACGGTAACCGTGGATGCCGCGCTCTTGCCGTGCAGGAAATTGACCCGGAAGGGGATCGACTCTTCCGTAACGACCCTCGCACGGACCTCGGCGACGGGCTCGTCATTTCCGGAAATCCTGCCTTGGAGGATAACGTCCCCCTCGGTTGCTCCGTAGACGCGGAACTCCGCCCCGGTATCGTCTTTGGTCCCACCCGGCTCGTAGAACGCCGCCGTGCCGCCGCCCGTCGGGGTTGTGATGGTCCACGTCAGCCGCGAGTCGGTCGCCTGGACGGTCAGGTCGGCCGTGCCCCACTCGCCGGCCGCGTAGTCGAGCGTCAGGATGCCGGTAAGCGGATCGACTTCGACCGAGTCGAACAGCGTCGGGTTATTGTCCGTGACCGTGAAGGTCATTTCGCTAGCGTGTGGCTATCGGTTCTTGTCCCCGGAATCCTAATCCCTGGTCCCGGCGTGAACGCCACTATTTCTTGTCGACCAGTCTTGCTCGGTAGTTGTCAAACGATTCGGGTGGCAAGACGTCGGGGTGGGAACGTGGGTTCAGGACGATCTTGTCCAGGTACTTCTTCCAGAGTTCCTGGTGCTTGGTCTTGGCAACCCAATCGAGCATCACGTCGAACGCGTTGGACTGGGCGGCCGTGTCGTTGGCGTATCGGATCTCGACCAGGTGGCCGCGAAGGGTGATGAACTCTTTCATCATCGGCGAGATCGTCGAGTTGGGCCGGTCCGCACGTTCCAGAAGCTGTTTCTCCAACTCCTTCGTCCGAGCAACTCGCTTCTCGACTTCCGGTGTGCGGGTCTTCATCTGCTCGAAAGAAGTCTTGTACGCTTCCTTGTGCTCCTTTCGATGCCGGCCCAGTTGTTGGGCGCAAAGGGTTTGCCGTCGAAACGGCTCTAGTTCATACCAACCATACAATTCGGGGCCGACTTTGTACGGCGACCTGGCAGAATAGTAGGGGTGGGCGAAAACGCGGCCGATATGCCAATCGCTCCCGTGGCCCGTCTCCGCCAATTCGACGAACCACTCGTTCAACAGCGCGAGTTCCTCATCCGGACGAGGCCGGATCGTGAACTGGCCGCCGTCAACGGAGAAGCTGGGAGTCGTATATCCGTGGTCCCGGAGTTTGCGAGCGTGTATGTTGGCCTTGGGAATTGCGTATCCGTGCTTCGGCAGATCGCGCTGGCGAATGCCTTCTAGAGGCACGTAATTCGCGTGCCCCCCCCTCTTGTATGGCGGATCGCCTAGCGGCCCGTGAAGAAATCCGTGAAGCCCGATGGAAGCTTCCCACCGGAACGATTGCGACTTGGAAGCGACCGCTTGCTTGACTGTTCGAGCCTTCGATGCCTGGATGAATTCGGGAAGTGGCACCCAGAGGGGGCGGAATCCGACTTCGTGTGATTTGCCCGGTTTTAGCGAGTGGCCGGGTGTGGTGAAGTAGCCGTCCCTGTGTATGGTCATAATCCGACCCGTCATCGTCTTTGCGGAGGGCCAATCGATCGTTTCCGAATCATTTTGAATGAGCTTGATGCTGCAACCAAGATAGTCGTTGTATCTCCCGTAATGCAGGCTCTTCGGCACAATGATCGTTTTGTCGCCTTCATTGGTGAGCGATATCTGGGCGAACACGAGATCGCCGTAGTGGATCACCTTGGGGATCATCTCCATTCTGCATCGGAGTGGATATTCCCGCGGACCACTCTTTTCCTGGCCGAGCGCAGGAAGCGCTGCGGTGAGTATCATTGCCATCGCCAGTATGTGTCGCATTCCTAGACCTCCTAAATGGGTGCTTCTTTCTGCTGGATCTTCGCGATCTGATTCGCGTTCAGCGTTTTCCAGTCGCCATGCTCGCCATTGTACGTCGCATCCAGGTAGTCGAGTGTCATGATTACACCGTCAGCAAACGCATCGATCAACCCAAAACTGTGCAACGTTTCATGGAGAGTAACTCCCCGCAGCATTTCTAGGGCGGGAATCGCTTGAGCACCCGCCTGCTTGTGATGCATGTTGGCAGCGTAATCCCGAATGGCTTCGCTGAAGGTAGCAATCCATCTCTCGTGGCCATCTGGGTTAATACCCAAGGTGAACTCAAGAGGCTCCGGGTCCCAACTCCAAGCCTCGGTTGGATCATACAGTCCAATTCCATGGAGTACCCAGAAGGCAGAATAGTTGCCAGGATTAACATCACGACAGGTCACACTAATGTCCGAGATATCGGTCCAATCTCCCAGTTCGCGAACGAAGGGCGTCGTCTCGTCCCATGCGTTGTGATTCTCGCTACCATCCATATCACCACCGGTCCATTCACTCGTGTCAAAAGCATCGGGACCGGATTGGATGATCTCATTCACCTCGATGCAGGCGGCCAGCATCGCTGGCTGCAGGATGGACATATCCGGTTTGTCGGGCTGAGCCAAAACGTCGAAGTCCTTTGGCTCCGTGTCGTTTGTAGGCGCCGTCGGTCCCCACTTGCCGCTGCCCCATTCTCCATTGGCATTGTAGACCGCCTCGTCGGCATACGCAAAGCCATCTGATGATGGATTGGTCTCCGTCGGCGCAACCGGCGCGGCCATCCGGTCCAACTCCATCCAAAGCGTCCGCCAGACGGTCAACAAATCCGAGTGGCTGAGTTGCTGACCACCCGCATCGAACACTTGATAACGGGTCGCAGGCGTCGTGCCGAGCGTTGCGGCAGTGACTACCGTTTGATCCGCATCGACCACCGCGATGAAGTTGTCGCCAGCGAAACAATCGCCGTCGAAACTCTGCCCTGGTCTCTGGAGCGTACACTGGACAAAGACATGTTTCTCTCCCTGTGGGAATTCAACGGTGAGAACCTGCCCCACGGAGCAGTCTTGCCCGTTGAAGCTATAGGTTAGCGGGCCGTTATTGGCGTCTGTTGTGACGTGGTTTGCCGGATCAAGAACCTTCAAGTAGACGGTTTGCTGGGGCATTGGACCGTTGGGGTCTCGACGGAGCAGCAAGTCGACGGACTTGTAGTTCTCGCTTGTATCGTTCGGCGTCAACTGCTCCGGGAAGAGACGCCTTCCGCCGCCGTTGGCGGTCGGGTTCCGGTCAAGCGGCCTGCCGTCGTCGTCGCTTTCTACCTCATCGTGCTGAAGCCAGTTCACCCAATAGGTGTCTTGGACCGTGAACTTCACGCAGTCGCGGGCGAGGATCGTGTCGTCCGGGGCGATGAACTGCCATTGAAGAGTGCGACTGCCCACCGTGGATGAGCCTTCGACATAGATGGTGCTCGGTAGGGCCGTGCTGCCGGACCAGACGTAGGTCTCCGCGAGCGTATCGTCCGTTAGAAATGCAGTGCTCGTATTCGTAGTAAGACGTAGCGTTTTCACGGCATCGGCCCACACGTTCAGGCCGGCGGCGGCAATCAGCTTGACCGAGTATCCCGAGAACTCTGAACTCGAAAGGTCGACCCCGCTGAAAGCAGGAAACACGGGCGAGGGAGTGGCGTCCTTAAAGACTATCGCGCCCAAAACAGTCGCCGACCCTTGGTCGTCCTCGATCATGTCTTCGGCCGTGCCGGATGCGTTGTAGTTGTCATCACTTTGAACCTGGCCATTATGGTTGCTATCCGCGTCGAGGTCGAGAGCGACGGTAACCCGGACTTTGTCGGCAAGACTCCAAGTGGTTGCCGACAACTTCAACTGGATGTCCGTCGTTGCCAGCTTGATTCCGGCCACGTAGACGGTAAGCCCATCTTTCAGGTCTTGTTCGGTGATGTCGCCGATGGTTGTGAGATCCGTGTCTGGCGCGATCAGATTACCTTCCGGGGACTCGGGATCATATTGCGAACTGCTGTAGAGCTTGATGACGGAAGAATCGTACTCAAGAGTGTACGTGAGGGCGCCGAGATCGAGTTTCGTCGGCAGATTCGGCTTGAGTTCGACAGGCTCACGCTGGTCGATACCGACGGCGAGGATCTTCCCAGGTGCCTGTTCTTCGTATGACGGATCGCTTGCGGGATCGTCATCCTCGCTAATCCCGCCGTCGTTGTTCGAGTCGACGTCGAGGTCCATTTCCGCAACCATGATCCTGAATCGATCCGGCGTCGGCTGGCCGGCGGGGCCGTTGGCCAGTGCGAGGGTGAAGATCGATTCCCCGGCCGCGAGCCCTTTGACGTAGAGGTCGTCGTGGAAATCGCTGCCGGAGGGAACCCATGTGTGGCCGGAGAATATCTGCGTACCGCCCGTCGCGGCGTCCCAGACCTCGTCCACGCCGCCATCGCCGGTGAACGTGAGTTCGAGTTCGTCGTCACCATCGGGCACGTAGCCGTTCATGATGAAATCCACGATCAGCAGATCGCGATCCTCGTCGTTGACGTCCACGATCTTGCCCGGGTTGCTCATTTCGACGGAATCGTCGGGTCCGCCGAGCGAATCGTCGAGCGTGCCGTCGTTGTTCGAGTCGGTCGAGAGGTTCAACGTCGGCCACTGGGGCAGCAACATCACCGCGTCGGCCGAGGCCAGCGTGGTGGTTTGCGAATAGTGACGCGTCTGGAGATGCACGACCAGTTGATCGTCGACGGGCGTGTACGTGCCCAGATGGCGCCAGTCGTGGTCGAAGAGCCGCTGGTCCCGTGCGATGGTGGCCTGATCGATGAACGTGATCGGCCAGGACATCCCGGCAGATTCGACGCTGTAGATGTGTTCCGTTTCCGTCATGTCCTCGTCCGTCAAGGGCACCCAGGTCACGTAGATGTCGCAGGGCACTCCGGCCACATCGGTGAAGGTCCAATAGGCATTGCTCTCGACCCCCTCGTACCGGGAGAAGTATCGGTGGTTCGGAGTTTCGCCGCTCCCCTCGTGCCCATAGGCCTCCGGTGGCTCCGGGCTCGTCCAGTCGGTGCCGTCGTCGCGGTATCCGTATTCTCCCGGGTCGCCCGCGTCGCGGTTGTCGATGATTTCGGGATAATCGAGCCCGTCACCGCCGGCGAGCAGATCGGTCTGGCCACCCCCGTCGAGCGAGTCGTTGCCGTCGTCGCCGTGAAGTAGGTCGTCGCCGGCGTCACCGAACAGGGCGTCGTCGCCGGGGCCGCCGTCGATTGTGTCGCCACCGTCACCGCCGAAGAGCAGGTCATCGCCGTTGCCGCCGTCAATTGTGTCATCGCCGTTGCCGCCGAAGATCCATAGCGGGATCGAGACCTCGAAATCGGGGAACTCGGCTGCGTTGACGTTGACGTTGTCGTCGCCCTCGTGGGTGCGGATGTGAAACGCCTCCACGTCCGTGGGATCCGGAAAGTCCGTCTGAACGCCGTTCAGCAGCACGTAGTATTGCTGGTCGACGTCGTAGAGGTCCACGTCGTCGCGTTTCGGGTCGGTCTGGTCCTCGACGTCGGTGCCGTGAACGTGGACGATCTTGTTGACGTCGTCCAGGAAGATGCCGCCCTCGAAGACGAAGTTGTTGCTCAGCACGAAGATCTCGGCGTCGATGACGGCCATCAGGTAGTAGTCGTTCAGCGGGTCGATGAAGTTCGGCTCGAAGTCCACGATGTACGGCCCGTCGATCAACTCGGTCGGGTCGCTGATCGTTACGGTCTCGATCAACTGCGCGTCGGGCACGAGGCCGTCGGACGAACTGCAGATCGTCACGTCGAACGGCGCGGCCGGGGCCGCCGGTGTGTAGCCGCCGCTGATATCGTAGGCCACCTTCAGTTGGGCGCCGTCGGTATAGAACTGCTCGATCTCAATCTGCCGCGCGGTGAGGGGCTCCAGGGCGCCCGGAATCGGAGTGCTCTGGAAATACGCGCGAAGAGTCGCCCAATCCGATAGCCACACACGGTCATCGCGGTCGTAGTCGGATCGGATCGTGATGTCGTCGTTGGTAGAATTGCCGAAATAGGCGTTCAGGTTGGCCCAATCGTACAACCACACCAGGGCGGGCCCGGGCATGTCCACCTCATAATCGTTGCTTGCCCAGCCCGCGTCGGCTACGGCGTGGCCGAAGTAGAAGACGTCCGGTTGGCTGAGGAATTCGCCGTCCGGATCGACGATCACTTGCAGCCAGTTGTTCTGCACGGCAACGGTCTCACTCCAGATGACCGTGATTCGATCGGAGCCGCCGTCGCCCTCCCCTAGCCGAATCGCGGGATCGCCGACGGGGGCCGGGCCGTCCGTCCAACTGCTGAGATCGTCATTGTTGCCATACGTGAAAACGAAGTCGTCGGGCTGCAACGGTCTTCCGGCCGGGTAACCGGCGACGTCGACCATGATCCCGTTGATCCCCTTGGTGTAGTTGATGTAGTTTGCATACGTCGCCTTATCCCCCGGCAATAACGCCGGTTTCTCGATGACCACGTCGTAAATGTCGGTGTACTTGGCGATTGCGTCGTCGTCGGCCTGATTGGCGGCCACGTTGTTACCGTCCCACACCGAGTCGTTATAGAAGACGTGCCGCCCTTCGATCGTGCCAACGCCGCCGCCCATCATTATCATTTCACCGTCGGCCGGCACAAGCGGGGCCGGCGCGGTGAACTCTGCGGACAGCGTGGTTGGCGCCGGCGAGACTTCGGTCGCGTCCGGGACCGAGAAGACGACCACGGCGTCGGCCATCACGATGCCTTGCGCGTTCTGCTGAAGCTCGACCACCAGCCGGTTGCTGCCGACGGCGTGCGTGCCCAGGTACTCCCAGTGCGGAGAATTCGCGTCGGCCGGGTTGCTCTGCTGTTGGTCGAGGCAGACCGTCTCGCGGAGGCCCACGCCGTCGCTGATCGTGTAGGCGGCCTGCTGAGCGAAGAGGCTGCGGTCGGTGTCGTCGGCGTGCGACGACCAACTCACGAGCACCACGTGTTGCCTGCCCGGCTCGAGGTCGTCGAACGTCCAGGTGAACGTTCCGGCCTCGTCGCCCGGCAATAGATATTGGAAGCTTCCATCATCGGCCGATGCGGCGGAGACCGTCTGCCAGTCGCCGGTGGCGTCGATCGGTGTGCTGGCGGCCGTCCGCGCCGTGTCGGGCAGCATGGCGTCGACCGGCACAGCGCCGACCGGTGCCGTGTCGTTGGCGATCCAGAGCGGTGGAACTTCGGTGACCTGTCGCACCCGCACCGCGTCGGCCATCACGATGCCGTCGGCGGCGTCGGAGAGTTCGACGGTGAGCGTGTCGGTTTCGACGCGGAAGGTGCCCAACGGTTGCCAGTAGGGACCGAGGACGGTCGGCTCTGGCAAGGGACCGATCACGGCGTCGGTGGCCCAGTCGTGGGTTGCCCGCTGGTCGACGCGGACCTCGCGGTGCAGGTCGGCGCCGTCGTCGATTAGATCGGGGACGTCCGGCATGGCGGGGTCGTACGCGGTGGCGGTCACGCTAAGCAGTTGGCGTTGTTCGAGCGGCTCGACGCGGAGCCGCCGGGCACCGCTGCGGGCCATCGCCCCCCCCTGCCGGAGCGGTTTGAGCTAAGTCGAGCGATTGCTGAGCGGCAAGAGGCGAGAAATCTGAGCATGGTGTACTCCCCTGGTAGGTGGTGAATTAGCGGTATTTCCCGGGTTGCTAGTTCGTATAGACCACACGTACCGACCGTACTGAAGTAGCCCGAACGAGCCGCAGCCTACCCTTCTCGGCTGAGACAAGGGTTTTCCTCAGGGCCAGCGCACACTAAGTTGTTTGTCCTGTAAGGACTTGCGCCAAAAAATCAACGCTCCAGCCGGCCATGCGGCGTTTCATGGCGATGCTCTCTTTGCCGGGATGCTGTTTCAATAGGGTCAATGCCAGAC
>JABMRB010000608.1 GCA_013202865.1 Candidatus Nealsoniibacteriota bacterium
ATCGGCCAGGTGGGGCTCGGCGGCGACCAGTTCGATGCGAAATCCGTCGGCCAGCCGGAACAGTTTTTGGCTTTCGCTCGGCGGCAGCGGTTTCGGCGCATCGGTGGCCAGCGCGATTTCCCCGCCGCACGCGAAGTCGATCCCGCCCGGCCGCCACGCGCCGAGCACCAGCAACGACACGACGATTAACAGGGGTCTTTTCACGATAATGGCTATTTCGCCCGCAGGTCGTAGCAGAGCAACACGTTGCCGTCGCGGATGTAGAGCTTTCCGTCGTGGATCACCGGATGGGGCCAGGCCTTCTTGCCGCTACGGGAAGGCTGCTCGAAACGGCCCTTGATGCGGAACTCCTCCGGTGTGGCCTCGACCAGCACGATCAGGCCGGGGTCGTAGCGGAAGATCAGCCGGCCATCGGCATAGAGCACGGCCGCGGAACCCCGGCTGGGGGCTTTCGGCTTCCATTGGATCTTGCCGGTGAGCAGTTCCAGGCAGACGGGCGTGCCGTTGTTCTGGCCGTCGCCGCCGTAGACGTAATCGCCCAGCAGCACGACGCCGCCGTGGTGGTTCTCGAACTCCTTGGGCCCGAGGAAATAGACCTCCTCGACGTCGAAGGCTTCGCCGTCGTGGGTGAGTTTCAGCAGCGCGCTGCCGGTCTTGTAGCTGGTGGTGACGAAGACGTGATTGCCGCGGACGATCGGCGTGGGGATGTTGGCGACGCCGTTGGCCACCCGATTGTAACCCCAGAGGAACTTGCCCGTTTTGG
This sequence comes from Candidatus Nealsoniibacteriota bacterium, assembly GCA_013202865.1. Lineage (GTDB taxonomy): Bacteria > Planctomycetota > Planctomycetia > Pirellulales > Thermoguttaceae > JABMRB01. Next base: position 764 of record JABMRB010000608.1, read on the forward strand.
CGTCCACACCCACCGCCCCGCGGCCGACGATCGCGATGTACTGCCGCACGCCGTCGATCTCGGCGACGATCATCGACGAGTAGCCGGCGCCGTCCTCGCCGCGCTCGCCGAGGTTCGGCGCGGGGCATTTCCAAATCGTCTCGCCGGTGGTCTTGTCGAGCGCCACGATCAGGGCGTCCTTGCCGCCGGGCGTGCAGAGGAGCTTTTCGCCGTCGACCAGTGGCGACTCGCTGAACTTCCAAACCTTCATGTACTTGCCCTGAAAATCGCGGACGAAGTGCTTCCGCCAGCGAATCTTGCCGGTGGCCGACTCGGCGCAGACCAGATCGCCGTCGGTGCCGACGACGTAGAGCAGTTCGCCGTCGACCGTCGGCGTGCAACGGGGGCCGTCGTTGTGGGGCGGGCCGATCGGCGTGACCCAGAGTTGCTCGCGGGTCTTCAGGTCGAAGGCCATCACGCACTGAGAGTCATCGACGTCGCCCATGGTGAAGAGTCGTCCGCCGACGATCGTCACGCTGGAGAAGCCCGTGCCGAGCCCTTCAAGTTTCCAGAGCAGTTCGGGCCCGCCTTCGGGCCACTCTTGCAGGAGGCCCGTCTCGGGGCATTTGCCGTCGCAGTCGGGGCCACGGAATCGAGACCAGTCGGCCGGTCCGTCATCGGTCTTGTCGGCCGCCAAAGAAGCGCCCGTGTAGCCGATCGAGAGGATGAGCGCCAAGGTGCAAACGATACGAAGGAAAGTTGCCGGTGCTTTCATGGGTTCTCCTGGGATTGGGGGTTATTGTAGCCATCTCGCTCCGCGAGATGAAGCTGCGTCTCGCGGAGCGAGACGGCTACTCTACAACGTCCATCCTTCGCGATACTCGCGGCGGATGAACTGATCGGCCTCGGGGCAGTTGGTGGCCTTGAGGTTTGCGGCGTCCCACTGCAGCTTCTTGCCGACGCGGTAGGCGACGTTGCCGAGCAAGTTGTGCTCGATCAGCAGGCCCGAATAGTCGAAGTTGCAGGTGGTCGGCTCGCCCGTCTTGCAGGCATGGATCCATTCCTGATGGTGGCCCAGCGACGGGGCGATCGACGGCTCCGGCGGCTGGAAGTCTTGGAACTTATCCGCCGGCAGCAGAACGTGCTTGCCGTAGTCGGCCAGCAGCGTCCCCTTGTCGCCGATGAACATCACGCCCAGCCCCCACTTGGTCAGGTCGTGGCCCGGGGGCGACTCGGGCCGCTTGATGCCGTCGTGCCAGGTGAGCTTTAGCGCCGGACGGTCGTCGACGGCCGGGTGCTCCCAGGTGATTTCCATCCACTTCGCGTTGGTGAAAGGCGAAGCGGGCATCGGATCGGCGACAACTTCCACGCTGCTGGGGTGCCTTAGCTTCAACGCCCAGAAGGCCAGGTCGATCACATGGCTGCCCATGTCGCCCAGCGTGCCGTTGCCGAAATCCCACCACCGGTTCCAAGTGAGGTTACCCGGCAGGTAGCCCTTGTTGTACGGACGCGCCGGCGCCGGACCCAGCCAGAGGTCCCAGTGCAGGTTTTCGGGCACGGGGTCTTCGCCCTCGGGCAATCCGCCACCGGGCCCCTGGCGACCACACCAGGCGTGTGCCTCGCGGACCTCGCCGATCGCCTTGGATTGCACCAGCTCGACCACGCGACGGTAGTTGTTGCCCGCGTGAATTTGTGTACCCATCTGCGTGGCCAGTTTGTCGCGGTTGGCGATGTACGTCTCGCGGACGGTCCGGGCTTCGTGTACCGAATGCGCCAGCGGCTTCTCGCAATAGACGCTCAGGCCCCGCTTCATGGCCCAGTTGCTAGCCAGGGCATGGACCTGATCGGCCGTGCTGACGGTCACCGCGTCGAGGTCCTTCTGGTCGAGCATCTTCCGCCAATCGACGTAGGTTTTGGCGTTTGGATGAGCCGCTTTGACCTTGTTGAGATAGTTTTCGTCGATATCGCACAGGGCGACGATGTTCTCCTTGCTGACGCCGCCCATGTTGGCGCGGCCGCGACCGTTGACGCCGATGATGCCGACGTTCAGTTTCTCGTTAGGCGAATTGCTCTCTTGTGCTCCGGCCCGGCCGGCCAGCCAGAATCCGGTTCCTGCCGCGGCCGTGCCTTTGAGAAACTCGCGACGATTGGTGTGCCTGGTCATCGGGGACTCCTTCGGTGGGGGGGATGCGTTGGAGGGAAGCGACCCGTTCAGCCTAACGCGGTTGCAACCGGACGTCAACCCCGCGGAGGCCCGCTTTTTTGCCTCCCTGTTTAGCGACCGGGCTTGCCCGGCGTGTACTTTGTGGGGCCCGGGGTGTATTCTTGGGGGGGGGGCGATCTCGACACGCCAACGCGTCGGGCAAGCCCGGCGACTAAATATTGAAACTTGAACGTTCCAGACGGAAGGACACCCATGCGAATCGCTACATTTATCACAGCGCTGACCATTGCCGCAGCCGTTGCCCGAGCTACCGTTGCGGCCGAACAAGCGGCGCGGCCGTCGAACCCTTTCTTTGCGCTATGCATCAGCACGCACGATCCTAAGTCGCGCGCACCGGCCGATCAGGCCAAGCTGCTCAAGCAGTTGGGCTACGCCGGGACGGCTCACGTCTGGCTCGACGGCGTACACGAGGCGATCAAGGCGGCCGACGACAACGGATTGGAACTGTATCAGATCTACGTTCGTGTTTCGCTCGTTGCGAACAAGCCGGCCTACGACGCTCGACTGAAGGACGTCGTCAAGTCGCTCAAGGGCCGCCAGACGATGCTCGGGCTGTTGATCCAGGGTAAGCCGCCGTCCGCCGTCGAGCACGATCCGCAGGCCGTGAAGATTGTCCGCGAAATCGCCGCCATGGCCGTGGAGTCGGGCGTTCGCATAGCGCTCTATCCGCACACGGGCGATTGGCTCGCTCGGGCCGAGGACGCCGTGCGGGTGGCCGACAAGGTCGACCGAAAGAACGTCGGCGTGATGTTCAACCTGTGTCACTGGATGCGAACGGATAAGCAAGAGAATCTCGTGCCCGTGCTTCGCAAAGTGGCCCCGCGGCTGTTTGCCGTGTCGATCAACGGCGCCGACCGCGACAACACGGCCGAGCTTGCCCGTTGGATTCAACCGCTGGGGCGTGGCACGTACGACGTCTACCCGGTCGTCAAGACGCTCACCGAATTGGGCTACACGGGCCCGGTCGGGTTGCAATGCTACGGTGTCAAGGGCGACGTCCGCGAGAATCTGCAAGGCTCGATCGACACGTGGCGAAAGTTTTGCGAGCGGATCGCTGCCGAGCAGCCCGAGGTGCCGGCCAGATAATCATTCGAGGTTTGGGCGACATTTTGGACGCCGCCCAATCCTCGGGGTATAATAGCCTACAGACGCGTTCGACCGATTATCCCTGTGGCGAGGATCAGACCATGACCTCTCATTCGACGGGCAACGACGGGGCGTCGGGCAACAGCGATGTTGCTGCCCCGTCTCCCTACGATCCGCCTCCTCGCGGCCTGCCCGTGGCGGGACTCTGCCTGTTGTGTGCCATCCTTGCCTCGGTCGCCGTGCTGGTGGCAGTCACGGTCTGGCTCAGCCGCGTCGCCGGTCCGCCGGGCGATTTGCAGTCCGGTCCGGGTGTCGACGAAACGGTCACCGCGCCCCCGGCCACCGCCTGGGTGCAGGTAATGTCGCGCAAGCCGGCGATTCTTTTTGAAGACACCGAGCCGATCGACCCGGAAGAGTTTGACGCGCTGCGCCGCACGCAGCGACAGCTTCTCAAGAGCGACTTCGTGCTGACGGCCGCGTTAAACGATCCGGAAGTTCGCAAGTTAAACCTTCAGGAGCGCCCCGGCACCGATGCCGGGTGGGTTGCAGACCGACTCGAAGTGACCTTTCCCGACAATTCCGAGATCATGCAGGTCGGCATGCCCGGCGTTCCGCCCGAGGAGGCGACCGTGATCGTCAACTCCGTGGTCAGGGCCTATCTCAGCGAGATCGTCGCAAAGGAGAAAGACGAGAGAGGGAGACGGCTCGACGAACTCGACGCGGCCTATGCGAGCAAGGAGAACGAAGTCCGCAAGAGGCTGAACGACTTGAAGGAATTGGCCGACAAGTTGGGGACGTCGGCGGGCGTCGGCTTGGATCTGAAGCAGCAATACATGTTGGACGAGTACCGCGACTCGCGACGAGAGCTACAGCAGGTTCGCGCCGAAGTCCGCCTGGCCTCGGCCGATCTGCAAGCGCAGAACGCCGCGTATGAGGCGGTCGACGACATGGCGGTTACCGACGCCGAGGTCGACGATTTCATCGCTTCCGATCCGCTCGTCGGCCGGATGCTCTACGACGTCATTGCCCAATTCCAGCAGCGTCTTGCAGATCTCGAAGTAGTTGCCACTCCGGAAGCCAGCACGCAGTTGGCCGCAAAGCTCAAAGACGACATGGCCACGGTCGAGTCGCTGATCGAGCCCCGCCGCCAACGGCTCCGCGAGCAATTGCGAGAAGCCAGGCGAGGCAGCATCAAGGCCGAACTGCGGCTGCTGAAGGCCCGGGCCACCGTGCTGCTCGAGAGTGAAAGAGAGATCGCCGACGAAGTCGATAGCAGACGGGTAGAAATTGAGCGGTTGGCCGAGACCCCGGTCGACCTCGACATGATGCGAGGCGAGGCCCGGCAACTCGCAGATATCCTCTACGAAATCGGGATACAACGAGAGCGGCTACGCATCGAGTTGCGCGCTCCGTCGCAAATCCGGGTGATCCAACTGGCGGAATCGCAGTAGATCGTGAAGTCGGCCCCTAAGAAAGTCGAGGCACAGATGTCGGAAATCGAAACGGCAGCCACGCAGGTCACCACCACCGCAGCGCCCACCGTCGGCGAGCCGGTCTGCGGCATATCGATCGGAGATTATCTGATCCGCCGGTTGATGGACTACGGCGTGAGCGACATGTTCGGCATCCCAGGCGACTACGTGCTGAACTTCTATGCCCGGCTCGAGCGGAGCCCGATCAACATGGTGGGCTGCACGCGAGAGGACTGTGCCGGCTTCGCCACCGACGCCTACGCCCGGGTTACGGGGCTCGGGGCCGTCTGCATTACCTATTGCGTGGGTGGGCTGAGCCTGTGCAACTCGATCGCCGGGGCCTACGCCGAGAAATCACCCGTGCTGGTCATCAGCGGTTCGCCCGGGCTGCGGGAGCGGTCGAACAATCCGCTGCTGCACCATAAGGTGAAAGATTTTCGCACGCAGTTTGACATTTTCCGGAGATTCTGCTCGGCTGTAACCGATCTGACCGACCCGGCGACGGCGTTGCGCGAGATCGACCGGGTGATTGCTTCGGTGGTGCGCTACCGCCGGCCCGGCTACATCGAGCTACCCCGCGACATGGTGGATGTGGTTCCAGAGGGCACCTATACACCGCACAACAAGCAGCCGGTCAGCGATGCTGACGCCCTGGGCGAGGCGGTGGCCGAGGCCGCACGCCGAATCGGCACTGCCCGGCAGCCGGTGATCGTCGCCGGTGTGGAGATCCACCGCTTCGGCCTGCAAGACCACCTGCTGGCTCTGGCCGAGGGCGCGGGCATCCCGATCACCACCACGATGCTGGGCAAGAGCGTGATCGGCGAGACACATCCGCTGTTTGCCGGCATCTACGAAGGCGCCATGGGCCACGAGGACGTCACTCGACTGGTCGAGCAGAGCGACTGCGTGATCCTGCTC
>JABMRB010000609.1 GCA_013202865.1 Candidatus Nealsoniibacteriota bacterium
CCCACTACCCACTACCCACTATCCACTACCCACTACCCACTATCTCCCCCCCACCATGCCCGACCTCACCTTCGTCGACCGCACCGTTGAACTGCTTGGGCCTCGGCCTGAGGCGGTGATCCCGATCTTGCAGGCGATTCAGGAGCACTATCGCTACCTGCCGGAGGATGCCTTGCGACGGGTGTGCGAGAAGACCGAGATCACGCCGGCTGCGATCGCGGGCGTGGCCACGTTCTACACGCAGTTTCGCCATCGCCCGGTCGGCCGTCACATCATCAGCGTCTGCCACGGCACGGCCTGCCACGTGAAGGGTTCCGGGCTGGTGCAGGACGCGTTGGAGCGACGGCTTGGCATTGCCGACGGGGAGGATACGGACGCCGAGCGACTCTTCACAATCGAAAAGGTCGCCTGTCTCGGCTGCTGCACGCTGGCACCGGTCGTGCAGATCGACGACGTCACTTACGGACACGTCACACCGCCGGGGGTCGCCGAGGTGCTCGCTGACTTCCTTCGCCAGCAGAAGGACGGCAAGCCGATCCGCGAGCACCGTCAGAAACCGCCCAGCGGCCCGGTCGGCGAGATTCGCGTGGGGTTGGGGTCCTGCTGTCAGGCCGGTGGCAGCGGCAAAGTGCATCAAGCGATCCGGCAGACACTCAGCGAGAGCGGCGCGGCGGCCGTGGTCAAGCGGGTCGGCTGCGTGGGGATGTGTCATCAGACGCCGCTGGTCGAGTTGATCTCGCCGGACGGTCAGGCCCGGCTGTTCTCCAAGGTCGGGCCGGAAGAGGCGCCGTCGATCGTGCTCAGCCAGTTCAAGCCTAAGGGGATCGCCCGACGCGTCGGCTACACGGTTTCCCGTTGGCTCGACCGGCTCTCGACCGACGAGCCGGGCAACCCGGTCGCCCGTCATGCGATCGACGTCCGCGACGAGCCCGTCTGTGCGTTCCTCGGCCGGCAGCAGCATCTGGCCACCGAATCCTGCGGGCAGATCGACCCGACCGACCTGGACGAGTACATCCGCCACGGCGGGTTCGAGACCTTGCGGCAGTGTCTGACCGAGCGGACGCCCGAGCAGCTCATCGAAGAGGCCAAGGCGAGCGGGCTTCGCGGCCGCGGCGGGGCCGGGTTTCCGACCGGGCTGAAGTGGGAGATCGTCCGCGCGGCCGAGGGTGACAAAAAGTACATCATCTGCAACGGCGACGAAGGCGATCCGGGGGCGTTCATGGACCGGATGCTGTTGGAGTCGTTCCCCTATCGCATCATCGAGGGCATGGCGATCGCCGCCCGGGCCGTCGGTACCGACGAAGGCGTGTTCTACATCCGGGCCGAGTATCCGCTGGCGGTCCGGCGCGTGGCCGAAGCGATTGACGTATGCAACGACCGCGGGCTGCTGGGCGATCGGGTGATGGATACCGATTTCAGCTTGCATCTTTCGATCATGGAAGGTGCCGGGGCGTTCGTCTGCGGCGAGGAGACGGCCCTGCTGGCGTCGATCGAGGGCCGCCGCGGGATGCCGCGCCTGCGACCGCCTTTCCCGGCCGCAAGCGGGTTGTGGGAAAGACCGACCCTGATTAACAACGTCGAAACCTACGCCCTGGTCCCCTGGATCTTTCGCCATGGTGCCGAGGCCTTCGCCGCACTGGGCACCGAAGGCAGCAAAGGCACCAAGGTCTTCGCCCTGGCCGGCAAGATCCGCCGCGGCGGCCTGATCGAGGTTCCCATGGGCATGACCGTCGGGGAGATCGTCGACGAGATCGGCGGCGGCGTGGCCGACGGGCGGCAGTTCAAGGCGGTCCAGGTCGGCGGACCGTCCGGCGGATGCGTGCCGGCCGAACTGGCCGATACGCGGGTCGACTATCAGGCCCTGGCCGAGGTGGGTGCGATCATGGGCTCCGGCGGGCTGGTCGTGCTGGACGACACCGACTGCATGGTCGACATCGCCCGATACTTCCTCCGCTTCACGCAGGATCAGTCGTGCGGCAAGTGTACGTTCTGCCGGATCGGCACGCGGCGGATGCTCGATATTCTCGACCGGATTTGCGAAGGCGACGGCAAGCCGGGCGACCTGGAACTGCTCGAGCAGCTTGCCCGGCAAACAAAGGCCGGCAGCATCTGCGGGCTCGGCGGCACGGCCCCCAACCCGGTGCTCTCGACGCTGCGATACTTCCGCGACGAATACGAGGCCCACTTGCAGGGTCGCTGCCCGGCCGGCAAGTGCAAGGCCCTGATCGCCTACCGCGTAACCGACGACTGCATCGGCTGCACCCTTTGCGCCCAACACTGCCCGGTCGACGCGATCCCCATGGCGCCGTATCAGAAACACGTGATTGATTTGGAGAAGTGTACGCGTTGCGACACGTGCCGGCAGGTGTGTCCGCAGGATGCTGTGGTGGTGGAGTGAGGAGTGGGGAGTGGGGAGTGTGAATCCCTTGGCAAGAAGAACCTTAGATCGTATAATTGATCGTATCCACCGTCGGTCCCCGCGCGAGGCAAGACTATGTCGAAAACAATGACGGGAATCATCCAGGGAAAGACAATCGAGTTGGACCAACTTCCAGGTCTGACGGACGGTCAACGTGTCGAGATCGAGGTCAAATCGACGCAGG
>JABMRB010000610.1 GCA_013202865.1 Candidatus Nealsoniibacteriota bacterium
AATCCAGAGATTACCTTCGAGCAAGTTGCCCGAACGCTCGGCCGCGTCTTGCAGCGGTCGCTTGAAAGCGATCCCGTTTTCGTGCAACTACTGTCAACCATCAATCAATACCACCAACATCGAAATCGAATATCCTACGAAAGCCGCCGCCGCCAGGCGAAACTCCAGTCAGAACTAGTCGGAAATACGTAGCGCTGTCATACTAGGGAAACACGGGACATGAACGACGTCCGTTCGGACTCCAAGCGTTCATGATAACCGCCCGGCGCCAGGATGGAAAGACACGATTCGACATGGTTTTTCGTAGTGGAGGCGGCTCGCCTGCGCCGAACGGGCGAGCCGCCGGGTTTATCCCGGCGCAACGGACTTGTCTTACCACAACCACAGGCGAGACGCCTGTGCCACGATTTACCACAGGCGAGACGCCTGTGCCACACTGTGCGCCGCCGCTTGGGCAAGTTAGAATGGCTGAGCACGTACGGACATATCCTGCCCTGTTGCTGATGGAGAGAGTGCCTGATGAGAAAGTACAACCAACGGCTGGCGGGCCTTGCCCTACTATGCGCTGCCGCGGTCGCGACAACTGCAGTCGGGGCCGACCGGCCACAGTGGGGGCAGGCGTATTCGCGGAACATGGTGTCGGACGAAACCAATCTGTCTACGACTTTCGATCCGGAAACCGGCGAGAACGTCCGTTGGTCTGCGGCGTTGGGAACAGAGACCAATTCGACGCCGGTCGTTGCCCGTGGCAAAGTGATTATCGGCACCAACAATGGGCAACCGCGTGACCCTCGGCACGACGGGCACCGCGGCGTGTTGCTCTGTCTCGACGAGAAGACCGGCAACCTCTGCTGGCAACTCGTCGTGCCGCGACTCGAGGATCCCAAGTACCTGGATTGGCGGACCGGTGGGATTTGTTCGGTTGCTACGGTCCAGGGCGACCGAGTCTATGTGGTCAGCAATCGAGCCGAAGTGATATGCCTGGATCTCCACGGCCAGGCCGACGGCAACGACGGGCCATACACGGATGAGGGTCGCCATACGGCGCCGGCCGACGAGCCACCGGCGAAGGTCACGCCTATCGATGCCGATATCGTGTGGATGTTCGACATGCCGGCCGAGCTCGGCGTCCATCCACACGACGCAACATGCAGTTCCATCCTGATCGACGGACCGCATCTGTACCTGAACACGAGCAACGGCGTGGACCGGGTGCATCGCGGGATACCCGCACCGGACGCACCCAGCCTGATCGTGCTCGACAAGGAAACGGGCCGCTTGGTGGCTCAGGACGGCGAGCAGATCGGCCCGCGGATATTTCATTGCACCTGGTCGTCGCCTTCGCTGGGCACCGTCGATGGCGAGCGGCGGATCTTCTTCGGCGGCGGCGACGGCGTCTGCTACGGATTCAAGCCGCTCGGGTCGAAGCAATCGGCCGGCCCGGTCAAGACGCTCGAGCGGACGTGGCGATTCGACTGCGATCCGACGGCCCCCAAGGAGAACGTGCACCGCTACATGCGAAATCGCAGCGAAAGCCCCAGTACGATCATGGGTATGCCCGTGTTCTACAACAACCGGATCTACGTGACCGGCGGCGGTGATATCTGGTGGGGTAAGCGCCAGGCATGGGTGAAGTGCATCGACGCCACCGGAACGGGGCTGATCTGGTCACGCCCGGTCGACGATCATTGCTGCAGCACGCCCGCGATCTGCGACGGGCTGGTGTTTGTGACTGATTATGGGCGGAACGTCCACTGCCTGGACGCCGAGACCGGCACGCCTTACTGGGTGCAGGAAACGCGTGGTGCAATCCTGAGTTCTCCGCTGGTGGCCGATGGAAAGGTCTACGTGGGCACGAAAGGCCGTAACCTCTGGGTGTTTGCTGCGGAGAAGCAGAAGAAGGTCCTCGCCACCATCGATCTGGGTAGCCCGATCATCGCGACACCGGTAGCCGCCAACGGCACGCTCTATGTCGCCACGATGAAGAAGCTGTACGCCGTCGGCAAGCCAGCGAAGTGAAGCAGCAGACGAATGCCGATTGTTTCTTTAGCTGGGACAGGAACAAGGGGATGTCCCATCTATTGTTAAAACTGCCGGTGGTCTCTTGGGAAGTTACGCTACCT
>JABMRB010000611.1 GCA_013202865.1 Candidatus Nealsoniibacteriota bacterium
ACATTGGCCGGCAGCGGCACGATCAACGCCGACCCGATCGACGTTACCGGTACCGTCACCCCCGGCGGCGCCGGCATTGGCACCTTGACGCTCGGCAGCGGCGAAATGGGATTGGACCCTCTCGCAACCTTCAACGCCCAAGTGAGCCTCGCGGTGGTCGAGACCGGTCAACCGATCGCGGCCGATCAGATCGAAGTCTCCGCGGGCAGTTTGCTGATGCTCGGCGGCACGCTGGCGATTAGCAGCCTTGGTGATCGTACCGACGCGAATTCCTGGGTCGAAGCCACGCCCTCGGTCGTCCTTAGAGGGACCGACGGGGACATCGGCGAAGGTGGCACGGAGGGCTACGAGTTCACTACCGTCACGCCGGAGCCCAACCCGGACACCCCGCCGCACCTCGGCCAGGGTGCCTTCCTCAGGGGCGTCACGTACGTGAATCCCTCCGGTTTCGTCATCGATTCTGTGGACCTCGACCTGTTCGTCGCCCTGGGCGGTGACGCGGACGGCGACGGCAAGGTTTGGCTGAGCGACTGGGCCGCCTTGCGTGCCAACTTTGGCAACACGGGCGCCGGCAAGACCTGGACCGAAGGCAACTTTGACCCATGGGTCGACGACAAGGTCTGGCTGAGCGACTGGGCCGCGTTGCGAGCGAATTTCGGCAACGCGGACTATACGACCCCACTCGCCGGTGCGGCGGCCGTTCCCGAGCCGGGGACGATCGTGCTGCTGTTGGCCGGGTTGGCTGGGCTAATCTGCTGGACCACCGCGTCCAGGCGACGAAGCTAACGGTCGTGCCCTTTGGGGTGATTGTCCGGCGTGCGGCGAGCCCCGGACGGCTCGGCTGCCGCGCACGATGAGAACGTTCAGACTTAGGGTAGCTGGATTCGCAAGAATCCAGCTACCTGTCTATTGGTAGGGTGCGTGCAACGCACCTTCGTCCGCTCGCCGGCGCCGGTGCGTTTCACGCACCCTACACGCCCTGCCCCTCAGGCGGGTGGATAGCGCAGCTTCACAGACTGCCGGGGCAATGTATAATAGTGAGAATGGTTGGATACATCGACCGCGGCGAACGCCCGGGGCGTGTTGGACCGCTGGAGTAGATCGCGTTATGGGCATCCGGTTTTTCTGTCCCAACGGACATAAGCTGAACGTCAAGGATTTCCAGGCCGGGATGAAGGGGATCTGTCCGTTCTGCGGGGAAAAAATCCAGATTCCCACCGAAAGCACCCGCTCCAGCTCTAAACGCTCGAAAAAGAACCGGGCTGCCAAGAAAACGGACGCCCCCGGGCCCGGGACACCCGCGGCCTCAATCTCGCCCGCCGCCTCAACCCCGTTGGGCCCCAGCCAGTTGGTACAACCGCTCTCGGGCACGGTCTCGGGGCCAACACCGGTACAAGCATCGCCTATCGGCGGCGCTGCGACAGGTCCCACGCCACAATTGCCCGTAGGCACCGTCGCGCCCGGCACCGTCGCGCCTGTGGCCGCTCATGCTGCTTCGCCCGCGTCCCCCGCTCCAACCGCCCCGGCCCCAACTACACCGGCACCAACCGCTCCGGCGCCAAGCCCGGCAGCTCACGATCCGTTGAGCGAGGCGGGCGACGTGGTCTGGTACGTTCGTCCGGCTTCGGGTGGACAGTTTGGCCCGGCCGGCAACGAGGTGATGCGGGGCTGGATCGGCGAAGGCCGCGTCAGTGCCGACTCGCTGGTGTGGCGCGAAGGCTGGCGCGATTGGCAAGAGGCCGCCGAGGTCTTTCCGCAACTCAAGGCCGCCCCGGTCAGCTCTCCGCTGGATCAGATCCCCATAGCGGCCTCGCTGGCCACGGTGGCCCGGTCCGCGCAGGGGACCTCGCGACGCCGCTCCAGCGCGACGCATGCGGTGGCCATCATCTTGCTGATCTTCGCCGTGCTGATCCTGCTGGCTGTGTTCGTTTGGGTGTTGTTCCGCGATCCGCCGAAGGGCTCGCGCGGCCCGGGCAATCCTCGACCTGAAATCGTGATCCGCGATGAATTCAATCCGACTACCGTTGGCCCAGGCTAGCTCATGAAGATCCAACAGTTTCTCGACCATCACGGCGTCGCCGCCAACCCGTTTGCCGACGAAGACGCCCAAACCGATTCGGTGTTCAAGGGCTCCTGTATCCGGAACGTCTTCCACCCGACGTGGGACAAGATCTATGGCGAGCCGTCGGAGCCGGCCGCCTCGGTCGTGTTCGGCGAGAAGGGCTCCGGCAAGACGGCCATCCGGCTGCAAATTGCTCGGCACCTGGACGACTTCAACGCCGACCATCCGCAAGGGCAGGTGTTCGTGGTGGCCTACGACGACTTCAATCCGTTTCTCGATCGGTTCCGCGACCGTTGCTCCCGTCGCAACCGCCGGGCCGACCGGATGCTGGGCCGGTGGCGGCTGTGGGACCATATCGACGCGATCCTTTCGTTGGCGGTCACGCAGCTTGTCGACCGAATCCTCGAGATCAAGCACGCCCGGCACCCGGCCGCCCGCGACGAAGCGCTGCCGATTGCCGCGCTCGACGCCCCGCAGATCCGCGACGTGATGCTGCTGGCCGCCTGCTACGACCATTCGACCGCCGAGAACATGCAGCAACGCTGGCACCAACTCCGCCGCAAGCTGCGGTTTCGGATCTGGCCCTCCAAGTGGGACTGGGCCGTGGGCATCGGCGTGACGCTGCTGGTTTTGATCGTGATCGCCGCGTGGGGGCAGTGGTCGTGGCTGACGACGATCTGGCCGTACCTGATAATCGCCGCCGGCTGGGCACCCCGGGGCTGGCGGTTGCTGAAATGGTTCTGGAAGGCACACCGCGTAGTGCGCAACACCCGCGTGCTCAACCACAGCACCAACCTGTTGCGCCGCGTGTTGCAGAGCTTTCCCGGAGCCAAGATCGTCGGCCAGCCGTTGCCCGAAGTGCCGCGAACCGACGATCGCTACGAGATGCTCAGCAAGCTGCAAGGCGTGCTGCGCGCTCTGAATTTCGAGGGCGTCCTCGTGCTGGTCGATCGGGTCGACGAGCCCTACCTGATCAACGGGTCGACGGAACTGATCCGCGCGTTGGTCTGGCCCATGTTGGACAACAAGTTACTGAAGCACCCCGGGCTCGGCCTGAAGCTGCTGCTGCCGATCGAACTCGAGCGGCTGATCGACCGGGAAGACAGCGATTTCCACCAGCGGGCTCGGCTCGATAAGCAGAATCTCATTCGTTCGCTCTCCTGGACCGGCCAGTCGCTCTACGACGTAGCCAACGCCCGGGTGGCAGCCTGTGCGGCCGACGGCAGTTCGCCGACGCTCGACGGGCTGTTCGACGAATCGGTCGATCAGCGCCGGCTCATGGAGGCCTTCGGTTCGTTGCGCGTACCGCGTCACCTATTCAAGTTCATGTACCGGCTCTTCACCACGCACTGCAACGCCCACAGCGACGAGAGCCCCGTCTGGCAGATCAACAGCGGCACGTTCGAGTCGGTGCTGGCGGTCTACCAGCGGGATCAAGATGCGTTCGATCGCGGCGTGGGGGCCGGTTAGCAGGGCAATGGCGTTAGACTCGACGCAATGATCTTCTTGGGTTTCCAACGAAGGCCATCCTTAGTATTCTTTCGACCTCCGAGGCAGTACCAGCACCTACAGGTGATCCATGCCGCAAACGTTCGACCCCTATCACACGTGGCTCGGCATTCCGCCGGAAAAACAGCCGCCCCATTGCTATGACCTGCTCGGGGTGCCGCTGTTCGAGGATAAGCCCGAGGTGATCGAGGCCGCGGCCGATCGGCAGATGGGGCACCTGCGAACCTATCAGACGGGCAAACACAGCAAACTCTCGCAGAAGCTGCTCAACGAAGTCGCGGCCGCTCGCGTCTGCCTGTTGAATCCGCAGAAAAAGGCCGACTACGATCAACAGTTGCGCAAGATCCTCCAGAAGGCTCGACAGGCCGGCGGCGAGAGAGCGGGCGGAGAAACAACCACCCAGGCGACCGACTTCAATCGGCTGGGCGACTATCAACTCCTCGAAAAACTCGGTGAAGGCGGCATGGGGGCCGTCTATAAAGCCCTGCACACCAAGCTCGGCCGTGAGGTGGCAATCAAAGTGCTGCCGCCGGGGAAACTCTCCGACAAAAGTGCAATCGCTCGGTTTGAACGCGAAATGATGGCCGTCGGACGGCTCGACCATGCCAACATCGTCCGTGCTCACGACGCCCGGGAGATCGACGGGAAACACTTCCTCGTGATGGAACTCGTCAACGGCATGGACCTCAAGGAACTGGGCCTCCGCCGGCAGCAGTTGCCCGTGGCCGACGCTTGCGAACTGATTCGCCAGACCGCGCTCGGGCTGCAATGCGCCCACGAAAACAAACTGGTCCACCGCGATATTAAACCGTCGAACCTGATGCTGACCGCCGACGGCCGGGTCAAGGTGCTCGACTTGGGACTGGCCCGAATTCAATCGGAGCAAGCCGGCGAGCAACTCACCGCCACCGAGCAGGCCATGGGTACGCTCGACTACATGGCACCCGAGCAGGCGGTCGATACGCATTCGGTCGACATCCGGGCGGACATCTACAGCCTCGGCTGCACGCTCTTCCAACTTCTCTGCGGCCGGGCTCCGTTCGAGGATGTGAAACACCAGACAGCGTTCGAGAAGATGAACGCCCACGTCAAGACGCCACCCCCGTCGATCCGTAAGCTTCGCGACGACGTACCCAAGGAACTGATCGCCGTAGTCAACCGCATGTTGGCCAAGGACCCGGCCCGTCGTTTCGCCACGCCAGCCGAGGTGGCCGACGTCGTCGGTCCGATGGCAGCGGCCGCCGACCTGTCGGCGCTCTACGCCGCCGCCAAGCGAACACCGCCGGTCACCCGGCCGAATCAGGCCCAGATCGGCACACCGGAGCCGCAACACTCGTCGCGCTTGACACGGTTCCTGCAACGCGTGAAGGTCACGCCGCCCCCGCCACCGCCGGGCGCTCCCCAACCCGCGGGCTCGAAACTGCCGTTGATCCTCGGCGGCGTAGTCGTGGGGCTGCTGTTGCTTGTGGGGCTGGTCGTGGCGGGGTTGATGCTCAGCGGCAACTCCAAAGAGCAGGCCGAACTGGCATTCAATTGGCCGGCAGACGATCGGCAAGACGCAACGCTGAAGATCGACGGCAAGCGGCTCGACTTTCCGGCCGGCAGCGGAACCGTCACCCATTCGTCTGCGCCGGGAAGCCATCGCATTGTGGCCGAGCGTCCGGGCTATCAGCCGCACACCGAAACGATCACCGTCGCAGCGGGACAGCGCAAGGAAGCGGCCAGACCGCGATGGGTCCGCCAGTCGCGTTTGGCCTTGAACTGGCCGGCCGACCAACGCAAAGGTGCGGTCCTGGAAATCGACGGCACTACGCAGAACCTCGACACGGCCGGGTTCCTCGTCACGAACGATCGCCTTTGGATCCCGCTGACGCCGGGCAAACATATCGTGCAGATCTCGCGGCCGGGCCTGAAGCCATACCGCCATGACGTGACGATCGAGTCCGAGCAGGACCGTCTCATCACGCCCAAGTGGCAGCCGACCGACGCGTTGCCGGTGGCCAGGCCGACCGACAAGTTCCCGGTCCCCTCCGACGAAACGCAGCAAGGATACGCCGAGCAGATCGAGAGTTTCTACGGGATCACCGACGCGAAGACCCCGGAGGAGAAGGCCGCGGTCGCCCGCAAGATGTTGGATCGTGCCAGCCAGGTCGGCGACAAGCCGGTTGAGCAATACGTGCTGCTGACCAACGCCGTACAGCTTGCCACCGCGGGGTGTGACAAACCGATCGTCCAACAAGCGACCGATCTGTTGGGCAAGCAATTCGACGTAGACGCGACCGAGTTACAGCAGACGGCCCTGGCCACGATCGATCGAGCCGTCGAAGCCCAAAGCCAAGCCGCCCAAGCCGACGCCGCCGCCCAAGCGGAGGCCGACCGGCAGCGTGAAGCCGCGACCCAAGCGGTCGAAGCCCGACGGACGCGCGAGGAGCGTTACACGAAGGCGGTCGCATCGTCCGAGGCCCTGGTCGTGATCTGGGATTTCCGCGGCGCATCGGCCGCACTGGCGAAGCTCGACTTCACCGACGACGAAGAGCTAACCGTAAGACTAGCCCGCCGCCGCGACGAAGTTGCGCGGATGGGCGCGCTGAAGGAGCGGATGATCGCGAAGATCAACGCCGCCAGTCCGCCGATGAAGAAGAGCGACTTGATGCTCCGCGGCATCAACGGCGAACTATCCAAGGCCGACGCAACGGGCATCACAGCGAAGCTCGGCAGCGGCAAGACCGAGCTGCTCGCCTGGAAAGACCTCAACGAAAAGGCCCGGCCGAAGCTCCTGCAACTCGTGGTCAACCCCACCAGCGCCGATGACTGGCTATCGGCAAGCCTCTTGGCTCTGTCTTCCAACGACACGGTCCTTGCCGAGAAGCTGTTCCCAAAGGCTCGTTCAATGGGCACCGACATTGGCCCGTATCTGGCTCCGCTAGCTCAGGCTGCCTTCTCCCAAGTAGAAGAACTGATGAATCAGAAACAGTTCACGGAAGCCAATACCACGCTCACGAACCTGGAAGAGAAGTACGCCACGATTCCCTGGTTTGCCGAGCACAAGCCGTCCTTCGCCGCCGCCCGAGCCAGGGCAAACAGTGGCATCTTTGAGGCCGAAGCCGAAACGCTCTACGAAGCAGCGGTGGCGCTTTTGAAGCAAGAACAGCTTTTCGACGTGAAGCCACTCGTCGAGAAGCTAAAGACCAACTATGCGGCCTCAGTCGCCGTGACCGATACCGACCGCAGCCCCTCTTTCGCGAATTTGGAACAGGCCGTCGCCGACCTTGGCAAGATGTTGACCGTCCGCCAAGACGGCAAGGGCGACCACAAGAGCATTCAAGCCGCCATTGACGCTGCGCAGCCGAACAGCCTGATCGAAATCCAGGACAGCGGGCCGTACAACGAGAAAGTAGCGATTCAGAAAGAGGGGCTCATCTTGCGAGCCAAGAAGGGTGTGTGGCCGATTATCACTTCCATCGGACCCACGACGAACTTCCCGACACTCATGTCAGTCAGAGCCAGTCAAGTCACCATCGAGCGGTTGATCTTGGCGCATGGCGCACCGGCCGGCGATCATCCCGGTTGCCTTACCGTTGGTCCTGGCCCGCTATCTGTCCGCTCGTGCATCGTCTTTGCAAAAGGAGCACACGCGTTTGGCAACCACGCCGACTGCCATATCGAGAACAGTATCATCGTCGGTAGTGGAGCCGTACAGGCACCGCTCACCGTCAAGGACTCGCTTTGGTTCGGTGGATCCAACTATAACTGGGCAAAATCCAACTATGAAAACGTGTTGATATCCGGCAAGTTATCCGCCGGGTCGCAATGCAAGGCGCGATTCTGCACGATGGGCGAGCCGTTGAATCTGAGCGGCACGGAAGACACGGCCTTGGTCGATTGTATTCTGCCGGCCGTTCAAGCAGCCAAACCGGGCGCTCGGATTGTAAACTGCAACGTTTACGGCAAGCCTCCTGCGTTTATCGATCAAGCCAAGCCGGGCGAAGGATGCTTCGGGGGCAACCCGCAATTTGCCAACCCCAAGAAGCTCGATTACCGTTTGATGCCAACCAGCCCCTGCCGCGGCAAGGCATCCGACGGCGGCGACCTCGGTGTCCGCTACACGCCCGAGATGATCGAAATGCTCAAGCGGGCCCTGCAACTGAGTGAGCAGGGTATCATCAAGTTCTGAAGCCCTGCCTCCGATTCCGCCGGATCACGTCGCTGCGCTGCATTGGCTTAGGCGTAGTCTTCTTCGCTTCCATTTCCCCTTATCTTTGCGTCTTTGCGTGACATCTGGTCCCCGCAACGAAGATCCGCAGAAATATCACTCAAAGCCGCAAAGAAGGGAAAGGAACCCGCGGCCAATTCTTCGGCTGGAAAAGGCGAGTGAAATTCGATACACTTGTCCACGAGGTGCTACGCCGAACGGGAGGTGAGATCGTGCTGGGGAATTGTCTCACAATTGGGCCGAAAAACTGGGCAACAACTCGTATCCCTCGACGCGACAACAGGTTGCGACATTCGCAGCACGGACGAGTGGACCAGATAGAGCGAAGCGTATCAAGAGGCACGGAAAGTCATAAGTCATGTTCCTACAAGGACTTGTGACTCGGCCAGTGGGCGCCGTGGCAGATTTCGGCGCGGCATGGTGCGAGCAAAAATACTGCCCGGTGGTCGCTCGGCACGGCTGAGGATCATCTTAATCCGGTCGCCGACAACCGCTTACGACAAATCGGCCCCGTACGGACGGGCCCCGTTCTTGTCCTTGATGCCGACGAAATGGAACAACAACACGTGCATTCCAGCGGCCGCGCGGCCGCAAACTGCCGATTTCTCGTCTTGACTCGGGTTGTCGTTCCTGCGACACTCCGCCGCCCCGGATTGGATCGCAGTGGAATCGAGGACCGAATCAGGAGACCACAAGGATGTGGCGTAAACACCGAATCGTATGGCCGGCCGTGATGGCCGTGGGTTTGCTCGGATGCGGCGGCTCGGACCAGGGCGACGCGAAGTCGTCGGCCAAAGCCGATCCTAAGGCCAACGTGCCCCAGGATAAATCTCCCCTGTACGTCGGCAATTCGCGAGGAAGCTGCAGCGCCGACAAGGACGCCATGGCGAAGCTCGACGGACCGGCCGCTGCCGTGGCGCAGTTTCTTACGTCCCTCTGCCGAGGCGAAGACGAGAATACGAGATTGATGCTGACTAATAAGGCCCGTGAGGTAGCCGACCGTGTCGGGCTGATTTTTGCTCCGTCCGGCAGCGACACGGCCCTGTTCGAAATCCATGAGGTCAAGTACATCGACGACAACGGCGCCCAGGTGGTCTGCGCCAGCAGCGATTTAGACAGAGACCTCGAGCGGCAGGTCAAGAAATCGGCGTGGGTCGTCCGCCGCGAGGCGCAGGGGTGGCGGATTGCGGGAGTGTCGACCGCGGCAACTCCGGGTAAAGCGGCCCTGACCATGAATTTCGAGGACCCCCAGGACATGGCCGCACGGGTGCCGAAGCCTCGCTCCGCCGCTACACAGCCCAATCCCCAGGCCCAACGGCCCGGACCACCGGGCGGTCCGATTCGCAAATAATCCACAGATCTTCTTGCCTTTTCGGCAGAAAATTCGCGGCCGCCGGTGGATTGCGATTTTCATCCCGTTCTCGGGAATTTTCGGACAACCGGGGGTGTCATCCGACCGGTGATCGCAGAAATGCGACTTCGGGTGGCATGTAGGGGGCCTCTAGTTGTAGTGACGTAACCTGTTGGTATCACACGGGTTGCAGCCATCTTTCCACCCCACTTTGCCCCGGTTTCGGGTTTTTCTCCGCGCGACCCATTCGACTGAGGTAATCGTGGCCTAGGGTTTTCTGGTAAGCCCCGTAGAACTCCCAAAATGCCGCTGCCACCCAGTAAGTGCAAATACCCTTGCCCCCGGTTGACAATGAGTCCAACTATGCTAGCTTAGCCATCTAAGCTGTGCAGTTGTTACCACCGGACCTGGCCTGCAATGCACTGGTGCTCCGCAACGACCCGACGGGAGTGTTCGACCACCGCATGGTGGAAGACGGGTCGTGATCGAGCGCTTTGACAGGGCGGCGGCGCACCCAGGATACGACGGTAGCACAGATTCGCATAAAGTCTCCCCGGCCCGGCGCCGTCACAACCGGGGAGGACGTCAGCGGTGACGGCATTTGCGCGTATCCTTTAACGCTACGGTACCTGTTTGTAGGAGGTTTTTCAAATGAATCGCACGTATCTCACCGGCATCGCGGTCCTGCTCGCGCTGCTGTGTTTTGCTCTGCTCGGTGCAGAGAAGCAGGCAGCAGCGGCCGACGAGGCCGCCCCGGTGGCCGACGCCGCCGTTGACGCTCCGGACGTTTGTGCGCCGAAGACTTGCAAGCCCAAGGCTTGCCGTCCCAAGCTGCGCGACCGGGCGAAGACCTGCAAGCCCAAGACTTGCAAGGCGAAGGCTGACCGTCCCAAGCTGCTCGACCGGCTGAAGACATGCAAGCCGAAGACTTGCGAGCCCAAGACTTGCCGTCCGCGGACCTGCAAGCCGAAGGCCGACAAGCCCAAGACCTGCGCGCCTAAGCGGGATCGTAAGCCCAAGACTTGCAAGCCCAAGGGTTGCAGGGAGAAGAAGGCCCGCGAGCCGAGGGCCTGCCGTCCGAAGCGCGATCGCTGCAAGACTTGCAAGCCGAAGACTTCTGATGCGGTGGTCGAGGATGCCGCTCCAGAAGAGGCCCCGCCCGCTCCGGAAGCTCCCTCCACCTAAGCCCACCTGAACTGTTGCGGGTCTGCACCCGCAACCATCGATCCACCGATTGCCCCAGACGCCCGAACTCTGCCCTGCGAGGTCGGCATCTGAAGTCGGAAGAAATCAGGCCGGACCTATGTATAGGTCCGGCCTTTTTTGCTTCCAGGGCAGGGGGTTGGGGCAACGCCATGAACGATTTTGGTAGCCGGATTCGCAAGAATTCGGACGTTTGCAGCCGAGTCTCTGAAGTCTTGCGACGTCAGCTACAACCTGTTTTCCCGCATAGATATCGTTCTCACCGCCGCACGGCCTTCACCGCCGCGAGAATGTACTGCACGCCGCTGTAGACGGTCAACGCCACGGCCGACCAGAGCGAGCCGGCCAGCAGCCAAAGGCTCCATGTCGGTACGTCGGAGTAGTCGGTCGGCGCGCCCGGATCGGTGTATGCCAGGCAGAACAAGGCCGTCCCGGCGGTAATGCACTGCAATACCATCTTCAGCTTGCCGGCCATCTTGGCCGAGAAGTCGGAGCCCCGCTGCTCGATGAAACTTCGCAAGGCCGTCACCAGCAGTTCCCGGCCTACGATCACCACGACCATCCACGCCTTCACGCCGAACCATGCCCCAATCATTGCCGGTTCCGCGGCGAGGAAGATGAACGTGCCGCAGATAATCACCTTGTCGGCAAACGGATCGAGGATCCGCCCCAGCGTCGTCACCTGTCCGTATTTTCGGGCGTAGTGTCCGTCCAGCCAGTCGGTGCTCGCCGCAATCACGAACAGCACCGTGCTCGTCATGTAGAAGCCGAAGGAAATGAAGACAAACAGCACGACCGAGAGCACCAGCCGCAATGCGGTCAACTGGTTGGGTACGTTGAAGACGGTCGTCGGTGCTCGGTCCGTCCGGTCGATGTTGTCAGCCATGTCCAGTCTCGTTGCCAAGTCTCAGGCGGCTACTTCGTGCCCACCCCTATTAGATCATACCCACGCGTGGCGACAATCTCACAAGCCACAATTTGCCCGGGCTTCAAGTTCGCCCCGGTTACGTAAACTGCGCCGTCCACCTCGGGGGCGTCGGCGTATGTCCTGCCTATGTAGGCGTGCTCCTCCCCCGGGATATCACGGTCGATCAACACATCCAGCGTCTGCCCCACCTGGCGTCGGGCAAACTCGAAGGCGATCTCCTGTTGCACGGCCATCAACTGATCCCGACGCGACTGCCTCAGCGGCTCGGGCACTGTGCCGTCGAGATGCATCGCGCCAGTGCCCGGCTCCTCGCTGAAGGCAAAAACGCCTAACCGCTCGAATCGCTGCTTTCGGACGAACTGCAACAACTCGTCGAATTGCCGGTCGGTCTCGCCCGGAAAACCGGTCATCAGCGTGGTCCGCAGCACCAGCGAGTCGATCCGGCTACGGAGCCGATCGAGCAGGGCCTCGGTTTCGGCCCGGGTCACGCCGCGGCGCATCCGCTCGAGGATCTCGTCGTTGGCGTGTTGCAGGGGCAGATCGAGATACGGCACCACTTTCTCGTGCGAGGCCACCACGTCGATCAGTTCGTCGGTGATGTGCGTCGGGTAGAGGTACATCACGCGGATCCAGGCCGGGCCGTCGATCTGGCCCAGCCGCGTGATCAGCTCGGCCAACCGGGGCTCGTAGTAAAGATCCAGCCCGTAGGAACTGGTGTCCTGGGCGATCAGCACGAGCTCGCGGGTCCCGTCGGCGGCAAGCTGCTCGGCCTCGGCCAGCAGATTCTCGATCGGCTTGCTTGCGAAACCACCCCGCATTTGGGGGATCGAACAGAAGCTGCACCACCGGTTGCAGCCCTCGGCGATCTTCAGGTAGGCAATGTGGGGGGGCGTAAGTCGCAGCCGATCGGTGTCCGGCAGCGGGCATGGCGGGGCCGGCCGAAAATCGGTCTGTTGTTGCTGGCCCCCCTCGATCAGGCGGTTGGCGGCCGCGGCGATTTCGTCTCGGCCAAAGACACCGACGAGTTGGTCGATCTCCGGGCAGGATTCAAGCATCGCGTCCCGGTCTCGCTCGGCCAGGCAGCCGGCCACGATCAGCCCGCGCACCTCTCCCTGTTGCTTCAACTCCGCCATTTCCCGGATGACGGCATGCGATTCGCTCCGGGCATCGCCGATAAACCCGCACGTATTGACGACGACGAAATCGGCCCCGGCCGGTTCGGCAACCAGCTCGTAGCCGTCGGCTCGCAGCAGCCCGGCCATCCGCTCGCTATCGACGAGGTTCTTGGCACAGCCGAGGCTAATCAGGGCGTAGGTTGCTTTGGGGCGGTTAGGGGCCATGGCAAAGTCGGGCATCGTAGGAATCGCAAAACCGGCATCCTACCGCATTTCCCCGCCGGTCGAAAGTGGCCCATGTCCGGTGCTTGCATCCAATCCAACATCGCGATATAGTATACGGGCGTATAGAGTTCCGCACCAAGCGAACGCGGGGCTCGCCCCCGCGCCCCCCGGCAGGGCTTGCCCCCCGCCGACCTTACCCCCCGCAGCAACACCCCAGCCGCGCCGGGACAAGCCCGGCGGCTCGCACGCCCCTTTTCAGGACGATTCGCAGACCATGCTGCCCGAACTTGCCCGAGAAGAACTTTCCGCCGCGCTCGACACGGTGGTCATGGAACTGCTGGCTGAGGCGACCGTAGCCGGTCCGCCGGTTGACGCGTTCCGTGTTGCCCGGCGGCTGGGGATTGCCGTGGCCGAAGACGACCGGCAGCGTGGCCGCGCTCGATACGTCCGGCTGGCCGGCCACCGCGGCCGGGCTGCCGCACCGACCATCCTGTTGCGGCCCGAACCTCGCCGCGAACGCAAGCATTGGGCCGTTGCCCACGAAATCGGCGAACATGCCGCGTTACGCGTGTTCAAGCTGCTGGCCGTCGATCCACGCGAGGCATTGCCGGGTGCCCGGGAAACCGTTGCCAACCACGTGGCCGGGCGACTGCTGTTGCCGACGGAGTGGTTTGTTGCGGACGCGATCGCCTGTGACTGGAACCTGCTCGAGTTGAAGTCCCGCTACACATCGGCCAGTCACGAGTTGATCGCGCGGCGAATGCTCGAGTGTGGCCCGTCGGTAATCGTCAGCATCTACGACCACGGCCGGCTCTACTTCCGTCGCAGCAATCTTCCCGGCCGGGTGCCGCCGCCCTCGTCGGCCGAACTGCAGTGCTGGCAGACCGTCCACGACCGCAACCATCCCGAGCAGACCTACGAGGGGCTGCGCACGATCCAAGGTTGGCCGGTCCACGAGGAGGATTGGCGACGCGAGATCCTCCGCACAGAGGTGGAGGAGTGGTAGTGGGTAGTGGGTAGTGGGTAGTGGG
>JABMRB010000009.1 GCA_013202865.1 Candidatus Nealsoniibacteriota bacterium
AACATCCCGCGATCCTCCCCTGCGGCCCCCGAGTCCGGGGACTTTTGATCGGCCCGGGCTCGCGTTCGGCCGGGCCGTCGTTTCGGGTTCTGCAATGGCTTGGGGCATCGGGGAATCTCCATAGCGGGGAGTGGTTAGTGTTTGGTGATGTACGTCACTTCCGATTTGGCCGGCGCGGCAAGGCCGAGTAGATCGATCAATTGCTGGCACGCATTCAGGGTCTCTCGCGTCGTCACGTCCTTGCGGCCGAGGACGTCTATCAGCGTCATTCTCAGCAGCGTACGTTCTGCGGCGGTTTGGTCGATCATTGATCGTGTGCTCCAGACTGTTTTGATTGCTCTTCGCCTCGATCGGCGGCCAACGCGTCGGCAAGGTCCGCTTCGAGTTGCAGGGCGCGTTCCATAATTTCCGGGTGCTTGGCATAGAGTTCGATGGTATCAAAGGGCCGCGTTGTCTCGACTTCGGCCTGAACCCGATCAGCCTGGCCAAGATACTGCTTTCCCAGGAAGATCAACATTGTGACGTTGCCCTTTTCGGCGGCCTTCCACTGCATTTCCCGCAAGCATTTCTTCCCCTCTGCCCTCCCTTTGTCGAATTCTTCCGAAAAACGGTTGGTGATCGTCTGCGGATCGCACCCGACAATCCGGGCAATTTCGCTCTTGGAGCTGAACCGCGCCGCGAGTTTCTCGACCACGGCGGCGTCAATCGGCTTCTTCGGCCGGCCGGGTTTCCTCTGGGCGTCCGGCTTCTTCGCTGTCTCGGTCATGCTCAGATTCCTTTCACAAATGCCCTACTCTCCCGCCACCGTCGGCGGGCCGCGGTAAACAGCAGACGGGAAACGTACTTGCCGGCCCGTTCGTGGTCGCCAGCCATCACGACGGGCAGCCCCATGGCGACCCAGCCGAGAACCGATCCCAACGCCGCGGCCGGGGTCACCTTCGATCGCCAGCCGCCGCGCTCCAAGTCTGGCCAAGTGGATTCGATGACAAGGGCCCGGACTGGATAGGCCAAGAGCCGTTGGGCCTCTCTGTCGAATCGCTCCCTGTCACGGCCGACACAACCCAGCAAATCGGGCAAGCTCTTGCGTTCGATCGAAACGACGTGTTCCAACCCGCGGACGCTGTAGTCACCGGTGGCCAGCGTGCCGGACACCACTTGCAGCGGATCCAGGTCGAGGGGGAGTTGCTCCCGGGTGTCGACCACCGCAACCACTTGCTCGGGTCGAAGCTCGGCGGGTAGTTTGGGCGTCTCGGTCATCGCGTCAATTTCCATTCGCTATCACGTCGCCTGTGCGGCCGTCTGTGCGTCCAGCGCCGACAGGGTGATTCTCTTCCGACGTGGTCCGCGCGTCGCTCTGAGGCGTGCTGGGGGCGATTCCGTGGCCGTTCTCGCCGCGCGCCGGAGAGGCAGCCCGGGCCGATCGGGCGTGCTGTGAAGATGGGTAAACTTCCATCGCCGATTTGCCCTCGAAACGTGGCCCGGGGGCAACGATTTTGGCAACAGGCGGGCGAAAACCCCCGTAAAACCAGCGGAATACGCCCACCGCGGTCTGATTCCGAATGAGTCTCACGGCTTGACGTTGTCCGCTTGACCACCTGAACGGCCGGCCAGTCCCGTGACCCGTTTGGACCGTTTGGACCGTTTCTCCCCTATCTAAAGTCATTGAAACAATCTCCCCTCAGGTTGATTTATAATGGGGTTTAATGGTCCATTCGGTCCATTCGGTCCATGGCCGTTGTCGCTGTGGTTGAGTCCGATTCCGACGTAACACCATTGGTGTTTTGCACTTACGGTGCGTTTCGTCCGTTCGACGCGTGGCCGATGTTGTCGCAAGGCTCTGCCAAACGATCGTTCTCCGAGCCCTGGACGACCGCGCTGCTCGCACTCGGCGTTGTAGGCGGTCCGTAGCGTCACGGCTGGCACGAACGCGTCGGGATCGTCGAGAGTGAATCGGTCGAGCCAGACGGCCAGCGGATCGGTGGTGGCGTGGAAATCGGACCATGCCCGCTGGATGGATTCCGGCTCGGAGAACCCGCGTTGTGTCCGGAGGCGCTGCAGGGCGTCGAGTGCGTGGTTCAGCAGTCCGGAGAGTTCGTCCGTGGCGGTCAGTCGCCGGTCGAGTTCTTCGCGGGGGATTTGCT
>JABMRB010000612.1 GCA_013202865.1 Candidatus Nealsoniibacteriota bacterium
CCTCGAAGCCGCTGAGCTTGGGCAGCATGATGTCCAGCAGGATCAGGTCGGGCTGGAACTCGGCCACCCGATCGAGCGCGTCCCGCCCGTCGGCGGCGGTGGCCACTTCGCAGTCCATCTCGGCCAGGTAGGCCTCTAGGAGCTCGACGTTGGGCGGATTATCGTCGGCAATGAGGATTTTGGGGGGCATGATTGTTGATACCTGCTTGATTTCTCGGGCGAAACCCAATACGCGGGCCAATTATAGAGGTTTTCCCCGTCGCAGAAAAGGCAAGTCGCGGCTTGAATAATCGGGCCGGCTCGCCTACCATGGCTCACGTTGCCCAATTTCCCACGAGGACCTTGAACATGAACTCCGCAACCATGAAATCCACACCCATCTTCCTAGCGGCCTTGCTGATCGGCGTCGCGGCTTCGTCCGCTGCCGATCCTCCGCCGCAGAAACCCAACATCCTGTTCATCCTTGCCGACGACCTGGGATACGGAGACGTCGGCTGCTACAACTCCGAGTCGAAAGTCCCGACGCCGCATCTCGACAAGCTCGCCCGTGACGGCATGCGTTTCACCGACGCGCACAGTCCGTCCACCGTTTGCACTCCGACACGTTACAGCGTGCTCACCGGGCGGATGGCGTTTCGCACCGGGATGCGAGGCGTGTTCACGGGTGTCGGCGGGCCATGCATGATCGAGCAGAGCCGCTTGACGTGGCCGCAAATGCTGCGAGACAAGGGCTACGCCACGGCCTGCTTCGGCAAATGGCACGTCGGCCTGACCTTCTTCGACAAAGAGGGCCAACCGATCACCAAGGGCGGGCGGGCCGGGGTCAATCTGATCGACTACTCGCGCCCGATTGTCGACGCACCCATCCACCGCGGGTTCGACCGCTTCTTCGGCACCGCCTGCTGTCCCACCACCGACTGGCTCTATGCCTACATCGACGGTGACCGGATCCCCGTTCCGCCCCAAGGCGTGGTCGACAAGTCGAAGCTACCCGATCATCCCTACTCGCGCGACTGCCGCCCGGGCATGATCGCGCCGGACTTCGATCTCGAGGAGGTCGACCAGGTCTTTCTCCAGAAGAGCCGGCAGTTCCTCACGCAGCACGTCAAAGAGCATCCCGACCAGCCCTTCTTCCTGTTTCATTCGTGCCAGGCGGTCCATCTCCCGTCGTTCGCCGCCGATGCGTTCAAGGGGAAGACTAAGGCCGGGCCGCACGGGGATTTCATCTTCGAGTTGGATTCGGTCGTCGGGGAACTGATGGAGACGCTCGAGCAACTCGGCGTGGCCGACGATACGCTGGTGATCTTCTCCAGCGACAACGGGCCGGAAGTCGGCACGGTCGTCGCCATGCGCGGCGACCACAAGCACGACGGTGCGCGCCCCTGGCGCGGGATGAAGCGGGATCAGTGGGAAGGCGGCCATCGCGTGCCGTTGATCGCCCGCTGGCCCGGGCACGTCGAGGCCGGCTCCACGACCGGGCAGACCGTCTGTTTGACCGATTTGATGGCGACCTGTGCGGCTTTGGTCGGTGCCGAGTTGCCCAACG
Organism: Candidatus Nealsoniibacteriota bacterium; assembly: GCA_013202865.1. GTDB lineage: Bacteria > Planctomycetota > Planctomycetia > Pirellulales > Thermoguttaceae > JABMRB01. The sequence goes on from JABMRB010000612.1 coordinate 1,547, forward strand.
ACGCGGCCGAGGACAGCTACAACTTCCTGCCCGCGCTGCTGGCCACGCAAGGCGACCGGCCGGTGCGCCGCTACACGCTCCACCAGACGATTTCGCTCGCCTTAGCCATTCGCCGCGGGCCATGGAAGTACCTCGATCACCAGGGCTCCGGCGGCAACAACTACAGCGGACGCCTCGCACCGTTCGTGCTCCCCGAGAAGGCGCCGGACGCCCCGGGCCAACTCTATAACCTAGACTCCGATCCGGGCGAAACCAACAACCTCTACTTCAAGCACCCGGAGATCGTCCGCGAGTTGAAAACTCAATTGGAGGAATACAAGGAGAGCGGCCGCAGCGCGCCGCCTCGCCGCTGAGACGCACCATCAACACAAAGCCGCGACCGTTGGTCGCGCCAAAACAACTGCTTAACACGGCATTTTCTCGCTCTTGTTCGCGACCAACGGTCGCGGCTTTATTTGCGTTAAACCTCGACCACGAGAGCCCCAACCATGAAATCCGCACTCCTGCTGCTGGCCGCCGTGTTGATCTGCGGCAACGTTTCCTTCGCTGCCGAGCCTCCGGCGGCGAAACCTAACGTCGTGTTCATTATGGCCGACGACCTGGGCATTGGCGACGTCGGCTGCTACGGCAAGGAACTCTGTAAGATCGATACGCCGCACATCGACGCCCTGGCCACGCAGGGAATGAGGTTCACCGACGCCCACAGCGTCGCGTCGGTTTGCGTGCCGGTCCGCGTGGCGATTATGACCGGACGGTATCCATGGCGGATTCAAGGCGCCGGCCGGGGCGGGCCATGGGGATTCCTTAGCCCACGGATGCCTACCGGGCACTTCACGCTCGGCCGAATGATGCGAAAGATCGGGTACCGCACCGGCTACGTCGGCAAATGGCACCTGGGCACCCGAATGCCGACGACCGACGGCAAGCCGCAGGGGCTCGAGAACGTCGACTACACCCGGCCGTTGGAGATCGGGCCGCCGCAGTACGGGTTCGACCACAGCTTCATTCTGCCCGGCTCGCTCGATATGTATCCTTACGTGTTCGTGCGCAACGGCCAGTTCGTCGGGCAAGTTACGGCGCAGCGCGGTTGGAGCGCGTTCAACCGCGTCGGGCCGACGGCCGCCGATTTCGAGGACTACAAGGTGCTCGACACACTCTCACGCGAGGCCGAGCAGTTCGTTGCTCGCAGTGCCGAGGCCGCCCGCGACGGCAAGCCGTTCTTTCTCTACTTCGCCCTGACCGCCCCGCACACGCCGACGTGCCCCAGCCCCGCGTTCGAGGGCAAAAGCAAACTGGGCCTCTACGGCGACTTCGTTGCCGAGACCGACGATTGCGTCGGCCGCATCACCAAATCGTTGAAGCAGCACGGCCTGGACCAAAACACGCTGGTGATCGTCACTTCCGACCACGGCCCCGCCCCTTACGCCGGCAACGTTCGCAAGGCGACCGTCGACAATCTTCGCGATCTCGAAAAGCTCGGGCATCATTCCAGCGGCATCTACCGCGGCTACAAGTTCTCGGTCTACGAAGGCGGGCTGCGCGTGCCGCTGGTCGTGCGCTACCCCGGCGTGGTCCGTCCGGGCACGCAATGCGACCGGCTCGTGGGGCTGAACGATCTGATGCGAACGCTGGCCGACCTGTGCGGCTACGAACCGGCCGACGACGAGGCACCCGACTCGATCAGCTTTCTACCGCTGCTGCGGGACCCGGCCGCCGAGTCCCCGCGGACGTCACTGGTAATGCAGGGCACGCACGCCTTCGTGATTCGCCGCGGCAAGTGGAAACTGGCGATTTGCCCGGGCAGCGGCTGCCAAGGCGCATGGGGCAACACGCCGTCGCAAAACGACGCCTGGCAGCAGGCCGTCGAGCAGTTCGGCCGCAAACCGTCGCCCGCCGACCTACGCGCAGCCCCCTTCGTCCAGTTGTTCGATCTGGAGCACGACGTCCGCGAGCAGAAGAACGTAGCGGCCGAGCATCCCGAGATCGTCCAGCAGCTTTTCGACTTGCTCGACGGCCGAATCGCCGCCGGCCGCAGCACGCCCGGGGAAGAGCTCACCAACGACGTGCCGAACCCGAACTACCATTCCCGGATTCCGCCGTTCGTGCGCCAACGATAAGCAGCGTTGACAACGAGACCATTTCAAGGGCGATCCAATAGCCGAGGGCGGAAGCCCGCGGAGGCGCCAGGGAGCTGTCTCTTGCTGTTGTGCTGGGGGTAGCGTTAGAATGGAGGGAGAAGTCTGCAGTTGCGGTTGCCGGCAGGGGCTTGTTGTCCGATCGAATGTGTGGCTCGCTGGGAGACACAAGCATGACCAAGAAGCCTCGAATCGCGGTCGTGGTCGTGATGCTGGTCATCGTGTCTCTGCTTGTCGTGTTCTATGGTTTCTCCCGATACCACCAACACCAATATCCCTTCGGAACATACCATCGCTGTGACAAACAACTCTGGTCTGCCTTGCATGCATACGCTGAGGCACACGGAGGCGAGTTCCCGTCCGGCGAGGCGACCCCCGAAGCTTCATTGAGCCTCATTGGCAAGGAATACGCATACTTGCTGGTCCGCAGGGGGGCGTCAACGAAAGTTGTGGAGCAGATGCTTGACCGGGGGGAGTTGCTAGACTCCGAGACGTGCGGTTGGAATTATGTGGAAGGGTTGCGCCTCGACTCCGACCCCAAATTGGCTCTGTTCTGGGATAAAGAAGGACTGAGCGAAATCGGTGGCCGACTGCCAGAAGGAGGGCATTTCGTCTCCTACGTTGGCTCGGCCTATGAATACGTTCCGGCATCACGCTGGGGCAGTTTCCTTGAAGAGCAGCGTAGGCTACTTGCTGAAGAGAAGGAGAAAAGGCAGCGCAACGAACAGCCGCAACGTCCGCGGGTGGCCCCGTGGACAGTCAATCGCCCGCAGGGCGGCACCACCGATGTTCCGGAGTGCCGGTGAAGATGATCGTCGCTGTGGGATGTCCAATTCCGATCATTTGCACGTTGGAGGAAATGGTAAATGATGACCGAGAAGCAGAATAATCGCGATACGATCGTTGAAGAGATTCATCAAACACGCCGGCGGATGGCCGAGAACTTCGACGGCGACATCACGGCCATTCTTGATGATGCCCGAAAGCGCCAGGCAGCTTCAGGACGCCCGATTTGGCAAGGTCGATCGTCAAACAAGGCGTTGAAGCCGACGGGGGACAAGCCAGCGAGTTGAGCGGATCAGGCGTCGGAGCGAATGCTCTCGGTCAGTCGCCAGACACCCGTTGTCGGATTTCTCCCTTCCTCGTTGTCCGCTTTGGCATTCTCGTGCAATCGTGACGCCCGTTTGACGGCCGCGTCGTATCCGGTCTCGTAGTCGGAGTAGTTGACATGCTTGTCGTAGCCGGAAACGTGTTTCTTCATCGCGCTCTGTAACTTATGTCGGTCCTGCATCCCAGGTTGATCGGCAAAATGCAGCCACAGCCAGAGCTCAATACACGGGTTCGATAACGCGAGCTCAATGCCGTTGTCTCGCGCCATTTGCTTCGCGTCCGGGACATTCGGGTGATCGTCGAAGTCGAAAACACACCACACTTCGTCGTAGCGAAGGTTGTCGTCCTTCGCACCCCGAGCTTCTTCCTCCGCTTCTATTTTGAGTTCTTTCGCAGATTCAACAATCGTCTTGGGAACGCCAACGCCGCCTACTACCTTGATGCGGACTCGCGGATTTCTGGTGGCTCTTGCGAAACCATTCAGATACCCTGGCTCGGTCACTTTGCCCTCCGTGACAATCAGAATAACCGGCCTGGGGTCTTTGTAAGGAACCCGTCTGGCCGGGCGACGACTTCGGTTTCTTCTTCTCACTGCGGTTTACTCCGTTATCCACGCGATGTCGCCCAGAAACGGAATGGCGCCGTATCTCCCTTGCAAGTATCCACGCTCCAGATTCTCTGCCTTGCGGGGTTTGTAATCCGTCAGCGGATAGAGCTTCGAGGCGCCTTCCTCGTCCTTCTCGGTGAACCAAACCTGATCGCGCCGCAACGGCGGTTCACCAAGCGTTGTGCCCAGCAGGTTCGTGTCATGGGTTGTGAACAGTATCTGGGCATTGTTGGGGTTTTTCTTGGGGCTGTTGAACATCTTCACAATCACCGATCCCAACGAAGGATGCAGGCTGGATTCCAACTCATCGACGAGCAAGAGCCCGCCCGTGTTGAGAGTTATGAAGATTGAAGGCGCCATTTGAAACAATGTCTTTGTTCCTTGCGACTCCTCCTTCAAGTCCAACCAAGAATCGTCGTCGCCAGCTTGGTGCTGCAACAGAATTCGCCGCCACATATGCGTCCCACGCTCTGACACATCTTCACTTTCAACTCTCTTCATGTCAACAACGCCAATGTCCGCCGCTTTCAGGAGCTGCCCAACACGCGCCGCTAAAGTGTCGTCCGCTCCGGCCCTTGGGAAGAGTGAATACTGGTCATCGTTAGACGAGAAGAACGTCTCCGACATAAGCCCCTCGCGGAACGCACTATGTCTGCGAGCTAGGACATTTTCGGACATGATTCCACGAAACCAGGCGTAAGCGGGCGTAAGCTGTTTATGTCCGTGCTGCGCGGCAACGGACAGAAACAGTGCGTTTGAACGAGTGACTTCCTTGACGGATTCGTTCGGCCCCTTCAAGTGCTCGCCAAATTTAATCACGGCGCCTTCCCGCTCGAACCACACTTGCTTGTGATTGTTGGGCCAGGCAAATAGCCACTCTTCCTGCACGACTTCATCGTCTACGGAGAATCCATAGACATACTTGCTCTCTCCAACCAAGAACGAAACTTCAAACATCGACGGTTCATTGCGTTTGTCTCCCCACGCAAACGCAGTTCGAGGAATACCACCCTCCGGCTCCCATTGTCGGTGCGAAGAGATAACGGCTTCGCGCATGAAGGCGAGGGCAGCCAGCACATTACTCTTGCCGCTGGCATTCGCGCCATAGATCACGGCTGCTGGCAGTAGGCTCTCGCCATGCCCCGCAACGCTACGCGGTCGTGGGTCGGACGATTCACCAATTCGGCCTGCTTCCAACGTCAGCGCCTGCTCATCCCGCAGCGATCGGTGGTTCTCAACGCGAAATTCAATCAACATCGGTCCGTCTTTCGGTTGGTTGCCTACCGGTAGGTTCGGCCAATAGACGCTTCTGCTGCAATTATACCGCGCAAAGACGTCCTGGGCACCATGTCCTCAATGGATTAAGGCTAGTTCGCGCTGGAAAACTGCGCAACCGGCCGATTGCAGGCCCCCGTAATAGGGGGGCTTGCCGCGCGATTGCACGGATTTCCACGGGCCGTTGCCGCCGGCGGGTTGAAGAAATCGTGGCACAGGCGGCTCGCCTGTGGAATCGGGGCGGGCAAAACGCCCACACCACCTAAACTGCGTCCGCCAGCAAACGCCAAATGCCACCCAAATTCACCCCAAACACCGCATTAGTTTGGGTGGCATTAACTTGACTTACGGCAA
>JABMRB010000613.1 GCA_013202865.1 Candidatus Nealsoniibacteriota bacterium
CGGACGGCCGCCGAATACTTGAAGGCCTCTGAGGCCTTGGACCGCTCGACGCTCTTGAGCATCCGCGGAATTCCGAAGGACGCCAGCACGCCGATGATGATCACCACCACCGACAATTCGACGAGTGAGAACCCTCTGCGGGTTCCTCGGCTCACGTGAAAAGATTTGAAGCTCATTACAGGGTCTCCTCTCAAGATGTCCCAAGACGCTAGATGGTGGTTCCTACAATACAAACGATCGGCCGACAACATCCCGTGAGTCCGAGACTAGCGTTTGCTCGGTCCGGCACAAAGGCAATGTACGTTCAACTCCAGGTTCACCGCCGTAACTCGCTGAATAACGGCGTGGTCAAGCAAGGGTGCCGCCTCCCCCAACCAAAGTGGCTGGAAAGCACTCAAACTCTAACGTTAAACCTCTAGCTTAATAATCCGGGCGCGTCAAATAGAATCCGCCGTACCGCCGGGTTAGAACGAAAAGGCGGAATACACCGGGCCCGCAGAGCGAGGGACGCTGTGCCGTCGGCAGCGAGGGCGGCTATTTCAGAAGTTTGGATTCCCCGCGCTTAAGGCGGCCCTGGAGTTCGCCCCCCGGACCTTCCTGAGTGGGGTCCCAGATACGAGGCGTCAACATCACGATCAACTCTCGCTTGACCGTCGTCGTTTCCTTGTAACGGAACAGGGCGCCGATCCACGGTATTCTGCTGAGTACCGGGATGCCGTTCTCCACCAACACCTCTTGTTCGTCGCTCAACCCCCCGATCACGATCGTGGAACCGTCCTGCACCATCACGTTGGTCGTCACTTCGCTGGTCCGCGTTTGGGGAATTCCGGCGACCAATGTGCCGGTGCTTCGCTCCGGGTGGATTTCCATGCGGATCATGCCGTCGGCTGAAACAAACGGACGCAGCCGGAGTTGAGTTCCCACCTCTTCCTGCTCGAAATTCTGTACGGCAGCGGTCTCGGTGGCGGTCATCGTCAGGAAACCCAGCTTCTCGCCGACAATCAACTCCGCCCGTTGTTTGTTGAGCACCATCACACAGGGCGACGCCAACACGTTGACGTCGCCGAACTGCTTCAACGCCCTGACGAAGCCGGTCACGTTATTGCTCGTAAGGCCGAACTTCAACCCGTTGTCGTTGCCCCCGTAGCCTTTCCGGAGTGCCCCGCCGGATTGGATCATCTCATCGCCGTTCAACGGTGGACTCTGACCGTCGGCGTATGTTTCGTTGATCAGGCCGGCGGCCGCCGTGACCACGCCGGCGGGTGAGAATCCGGCCGCGCTATTCAGGATGGCCCCATTACCCAGGACCGTCACCGCTCTTCCGGCATTGTCGAGGATCGCAAAATTCACGCCCAGTTGCATGCCGTCCTCCAGGATGGCCTCCATGATCACCGCCTCGATCACCAACTGTAACGGCCGCACGTCCACTCTGGACACGATGTCGTCGACCGTTTTGAGCACGTCTTCGTAATCCTGGACGATCAGCACGTCGCCGCCGGCGAGCGAGTCGCCCCCCACCTGACCGGTGTCGCTCCCAATACCCACGTCGCTAATTGGTGTGACAGCCACCTTGCCGACGTCGCTGATGAAAGGCTGGACCATCTGCTGGATATCACCGGCTCGCACGTAGTTGAGATGATAGATGCGGGTGTCGAGCTTTCGGTTCCTGTCCTCCAACTGGGTAAGCTCCGTAGGCGTGTACACAAAGATCGTGTTCCGCTGGCGGTGCGAGACGAGGTTGCACACTTTCAGGAGCGCATCGAGTGCCTCGTCGAAACTCTCCCCCTGAAGATTCGCCGTTACCCGCCCGGTCACACCCGGCGAGACCAGGATGCTCACCTTCTCCTGGCGGCTGAGCATCTCCAGCACCTTGTGTATATCTTCATTGTCCAAGTGCAGGGAAATCGGTCCGGAAGCTTGCATTCTTGCCGTTGTGGTCGGTGGCGGAACCGGCAAGGAGTCCGGCAAAGCGAGGCTGGGCATGGGGGCAACCGCGTCAGAAGACCGTATTCGCAATACGTTTTCGTCACCTTGCCCCGACGCCGCTTCGGTCGGGCCGGCACCTTCGGGCTCGCGATGCGCTACTCCCAGCACGGATCGATAGCTGTTGGGCCACTGGGCCGGAATACGCTGGCCCGCGTTGACGCCATTGACTGCATTGCGGGCATCATGTTGGAAGACGGCCGCTTTCGCGCGGTTCGGGTCCCATGGTGGTGGCGCACCGGGACTCCATCGGGCAGCGCCCGGATGTCCCTGTTGCCCCGTTGGGGGCATTGCGTTCTCGGCCAGTTGCCACGGCGGGGGGCCGCTATTTGGCATCCATGGCGCGCCGCCTGACGTGGAGACCGGGGGCAGTCTTTCTACGCCTGCCCACGAGGCCGTCGAATCGGGTGCTTCCATGCCCAATTCGACCTTCTGTCCGGCTTGGCCACCGTCGATGGCGCAGCCTGCTAGCAGGCTGGCCAGCAAGGCGATTGGCCCGAAACAAGAGAGGAAACCTGACGTCAGCCCGGAGGCACCATCGCTGGTGTCTTCCAGGGCGGGCCTTTCCCACCCAGTCGTATCACTTTTTGCTACGTGGACCATCTCGCTCGGCTGAAGAGTTATCTGTAGGGGATACGCGTCGCCGTAGTGAATTGCCCCCAGTTTCCAGATGGCATCGCTCCCTCAATAGTGTGCCTTCCATTGGGATCGGGTGAATCTAGGCAAAGATTGACGGTTTTTCCGAATATTCTGAAATATCGGTTCCGTCGTCGACGCTATTGACCGGGAGTCGCCAGCCCGCCGGTGAGCAGCAAGCCCTCTATCTCCACACTGCTGGTCCAGAGTGCGCGGAGGCCTTCGAGGTAGGCGAGGTTGGCGCGGAAGTAGGTCCGTTGGGCAGTCAGCAACTCAAGGTATCCGAACTCACCTTGTTGGTAGCCCTTGCGAACCAATTCGAGCGATGCATTCGCGTCGGGGAGGATTTCCGTATTGTACTGATCCGTCTGCTGCCGGGCATTGTCGTATCGTTTGTACACGCCTGCAAGCCGATCCTGAAGAGCCAACTCGACACGGCGAACTTCCCACTTGGCAGCGGCCAGTTCGGCGTATGCCTTGCGGATATTTCCCTGGTTGCGGTCGAAGAGTTGTAGGGGGACGCCTACGCCGATTGTAGCCGTCGTGTTTTCGCTGGCATTGTTGTAGCGGACGGATGCTTCTACGTCGATGTCCGGCTTTCGTCCCGCCTGCGCCCGGGTCAACGCACATTTCGCCTGCTCTACTCCCGACCATGCCCTCGCAAGCTCGGGGCTCTCGGCGAGTAGTCTGGTAACGGCTACGTTCCATGAAAGCGTTGGAACTTGTTGGTTGAGTTGGTCGGCCAACGGCGTTGGCGTCATCTCGGGCATGCCGATCACGGCGGCCAATCGTCGCCAGGCGGCCATGTATTCGTTTCGAGCGTTGCCCAGAGCGAGTTTTGCAGAGTTGGCTTCCACTTGGGCCTGCAAGACGTCAACCTGACTGACTTCCTTGGCTCGACGAAGGTCCCCGGCGGCCTTCACTCCCTCGGTTCCGATAGCGAAGAGACGCCCGTTTAGATCCACCATCCGTTGGGCGGCGACCACCTCATACGCCCGCGCCCGGACTCCGTTGAGTACCCGGTGCCGCTGAATCTCCAGTTCCTGCCGAGCCCGCTGAATCTCGTGACTGACGACTGCCCGGTTCAGACCCAGCTTGTGGCCTGTGACGTACCGCTGGCCGAGGACGATACCATGCTGGCCGGCCTTTCCCTCGCCGCCGATCTCCTCCCCCAGATAACCGATGGACGGGTTGGGACGGAGCCCGACTTGCAGATACTTGCCATGTAGGGCTTCAACCCGGCGAGCCGCCAGGGCAAGCGTTGGGTTGTTTGCCAACGCCATACCTTCGAGGTCGGTCATCATCAGCGGCGAACGGACGCCCCCGACTTGGTCCTTGCCGGGCAGCATTGATGCAGGCTCGGGCGGGAAAAGATGCCGCGGAGCCATTTCACCGCCGACGGGCGGTGCAACCGGGTCGGGTGCGACGAAACGCAACCTGCCCTCCGTCTGAGCACGCAAAGGTGTTACTCCGACTGAAACCACGATCAACGCGAGCAACGCAAATATCCGTCCGTGATTTTGCATGGCTCATCGGTCTCTCTGGAAGCGCCTTGGATGCCCGTCGAAAAAGGCGTGGCGAGTTTCAGTGGTGCGGAAGCTCTCAAGGCCTCACCGTTTTCGTCATCGGTACGATCCTCATAAACCTTGCGACCAAACTCGGGAAACAGGGCCAACGTGATAAGCTGGTCAAACAGGGCCGAGCTTAACGGCTCTCCAATGACGACAATCGCCGCCGGGTGAAGAATCTCCTTGCCCGTTTCTTGACCAAACGTGGTTTGGATTCAGCTTGGCGCTGCAGTGCAGCGCTGGTTCTTGTCCGCGTGCCCCTCATGTTACTCATCA
>JABMRB010000614.1 GCA_013202865.1 Candidatus Nealsoniibacteriota bacterium
CAGGCCTGGCGGATGCTCGAAGGGTTCCTCACCGCCTATCCCGAAGACCCGGCCGCCGACCAGGCCGCCTTCTCGACCGCCAACGCGTTGCTGGATCTGGAAGACTACAAGCGGGCCACCGCCGCCTGCGAGCAATACGCCAAGCGGTACGCCGACAGCGACCTGCTGGACAGCTACTGGTACATGATCGGTTTCTGCCATTTCGCCACCAGCGAGCATCAGGCCGCGCTGGAAATGTGCCGCAAGGTGGCCGAGGCCAAGCGGACCGACAAGACCACCGGCCGCGAAGTCGAAGCCCGCAATAAGTGGCAGGCGATCTACATCCTCGGCCAGGTCCACCACAGCCTGGGTGAGGCCGCCAAAGCGATCACGGAGTATCGCCGCGTCGAAGACCGCTTCCCCGACGCCCAGCAGTCGATCAACTACTTCACCCGCAAGACGATCGAGCTGCCCGAGGTAACCACGGTCAAGCCGGGCGAACCGGGGGATGTCGAGTTGAAGTTCCGCAACATCGCCCGCTGCGATGCCAAGGTCTACCGGATCGACCTGATGAAGTTCAGCCTGCTGAAGCGGAACCTGGGCGGCATTACCGGGATCAATCTGGCCGGCATCCGCCCCTACCACGAGGCGGCCGTCGAACTGGGCGACGGCAAGGACTACCGCGACCGCACGCACAAGCTGCCGCTGCCGTTGAAGGAAGAGGGCGCCTACCTGGTCGTCTGCCGTGGTGAAGACCTGCACGCCAGCGGGCTGGTACTGGTCACGCCGCTGACGGTCGAAATCCAGGAGGACGCATCTTCCGGCCGGGTCCGCACAACGGTCAAGGACCGGGCGGCCGACCGCTACCTGGACGACGTCCACGTGAAGGTGATCGGCAGCCACAACAACGAGTTCGTCTCCGGCGAGACGGACCTCCGCGGCGTGTTCGTAGCCGACGGCATCACGGGCAAGTCGACCGTGATCGCCCGGGCCGAGGGTTCCCGCTACGCCTTCTTCCGCGGCAAGACGCTGCTGGCGATGCCCGTGCCCGAAGGCGCAGCGCAGTCGGCCCCGCAGAGCAAGCCGGGCCAGTCGAAGAAGTCCCCGTCGCTGAAGCAGCAATTGCTCAAGGGCTTGCAGGGCCAGAACTGGGACTTCCAGAAGGAGCAGGTCGACCAACTCCAGGAGATGTACGACGCAGCCCCGTCCAATTCGGGCGTCGAGGCACAGGACGCGTTTTGACGCGACGCGGTGTTTTGACACGACACGTTGCGCGATGTCCAACAAGTCCCAACGCCTCCGCACTGCATTGTGGGGGGCGCCGAACAGGCCGGGCTGGACTTTTCCGGCAAGAATGACACAATTGACGTAGAGTTCACAGCCGGTGTCGCCGACGGGGTCGGCATTCCCGGCTGATCCTCGGGCGGATCTCCCGTCGGCCATCCGGCAACACCGCTAGCCGGAAGGGTGATTCCCATGCCCGTTAAACGACTCAAGCAGTTTCTCGACAGTCACGGCGTGAAGTACGTGACGATCAGGCATTCTCAGGCGTTCACGGCCCAGGAGATCGCTGCTTCGGCCCACGTCTCCGGTAAGGAACTGGCGAAGACGGTAATGGCCGACGTCGACGGCCGGATGGTGATGGTCGTCTTGCCCGCCTCGCACCGCGTGGTCCTCGAGTTTCTCGCCACGGCCACGAATGCCAAAGACGTCCGCTTGGCCAGCGAACGGCAGTTTCGCGACCGGTTTTCCGATTGCGACATTGGCGCCATGCCGCCGTTCGGGAACCTCTACGGCATGGACGTATTCGTCTCGGAGAGTCTCACCGAGGACGAAGAGATTGTGTTCAACGCCGGTTCCCACACGGAGCTGATCCGGATGCCCTATCGCGACTTCGAGCGGCTCGTGCGGCCGAAGGTCGTCCGGCTGGCCTACGCCGACGCCGTCGACGCGTGACGCGGCGGTTTGCCTGAGCAGTCGCGGATGAACGCTACTGAATGCCCTCGCTTGCGCCCAGGTAGGCGTGGTAGCGTGACTCGGCGTCGGGCAGCGTGCGGATCCAATCGAGCACTTCGGAGTGGTTGCGGAAGGTGATTTGGATGCGGCCCAGTGCGCGGTAGGTCTTCGCCCGCAAGCGAGCCGCCACCGGCGCCGTGGGTATCATGCCTCGGGCCTGTCGCTCTTTGCTTGTAGCGTCTGAAGGGGGCTGCGGGTCGAAGTCGCCGGCCGTTCCGCTGCCGCCGGTGGCCAAGGCCAGATGCATTTGCGCCACCGCCCGGCAGTCTCGCCCGCTGACCCGGTCGGCCACTGCGTTGGCGGCCGCCAGGTCGCCAGCCCGGGCATGCGCCGCCAGCAGCGAGAGGTAGGCCCGGTCGCGATGGTCGTCGGTTGTGACGGCGTCGGCCATGGCGCGGGCCTTCTTCAGGTCGCCGCTTTTCGCCAGGGCATCGACCAGGACTCGCACGATGACGTCGCGGGACCGGCCGGCGGGGATCAGTTCCAGCGCGGTGCCGGCGCCGCGGTAGTCGCCGGATTCGATCCGGGCGAGCACCGCCGCCTTGACGGCGTGGCCCTTGTAGATGGCGTTGATTGGGTCCGGCTCGCCCGGTGCGATCGCGTCGGAGGACCCCAATTTATAGTTGACGTTGACGGGAATGCTTCTTGCCAGGGCTTCGCACTTCTCGATCTGTTTTCGATAGGCGTCCGCGCGGCCGGCCTTGGCGTAGGCGGCAGCGCAGGCGGCCCGAATCCTGGCCTGCACGCTGACGAGGTTGGCGGGCGGGTCCCACGGGCCGGTCCACTTCGACGGGCGGCGGGCGAGCGTCGTAGCGATCTTCTCCGCCTCTTCAATCCGCCCCACCTTGGCCAGGGTGACGGCCACGTGGCAGTTCAGTTCGACGCAGGCATCCGGTTCGACGCGGCCGTCCGGTTCGCTGCTCAGCCGGGCCAGCGCCGCGGCCGCCTCCAGTTTCCCGGCCCGGGCGTAGGCCGCCGCGATCCGCCAGCGGGCACTCAACCGGGCAGGCCCATGCTCGATCCGCTTGGCCACGGCCACGGCTGCCTCGATCTGGTCGCGGTTGGCCAGCAGTTCGGCGATCTCGGCAAAGGAGTACGCCTGCTGAGAGGGGTTGCCCCAGAGTCCGGCCTGCTCCTCGGCCCAGGCGAGCCACCACCCGGGCGAGTTGGCGTTATCGTCACGGCCCAGGTGACCGAGCGCGTTTTGGGCTGCGGCCACTTCGTCGGCCCCCACGACCACCGGCAGCAGCGCCAGGATGCCGAGGGCCGTCAAGACGGTTAACGAGGGGCCGGTAAGCACAAACCGCCTCGATGTCGATTTTTGCCGCGTACACATGGTCGGACATCCTTCAGGGCAGGGCATGGCAACGGCCCGAATTCCGCACCGGGGACATACTCGATGCTCGGCCGCACGGGCCTCCGATTCTAGCAGCCAGCGAGCCCGCCGCGTGTAACGGGATTGTAACAAATCGAACAGTTCAACAGGTCGCTTCGGCCGTCTCGACCATCACCTGAATCTCCGTCAGGTACTTCTTGGGATTGCCGCGAAAGACCATGCCGGGTCCTTTGAGGAAGACTTCGCGGCTGGGGAGCAGGATGCGATAGCCGCGCTGCTTGACGTGCTCGAAGATACGCTGATAGGCCTTGTGATGGCCCGACTCGCCGTAAGGGCCCTGGTAGATGAGCGAGACGCATCGGCCGCCGGACAATTCGCGGATCGAGATGCCCTCAACTTGCTTGGCCTGACGGACCGGCATACACGGCTCGAAGTCGGCGTCGTCTTCCTTGTACTCGCCGTCGTAGTAAAGGCACAAGGGCTTGCCGCAGACGTGCCGTCCCAGCGCTCGCCCGATCCGCGAAAACCCCCGGCCGCATTCGTCGTAGCGTCCCGTCATGCGAACGCTGGCCACCAGCGTCGGCTCGATCGTCTTCTCTTCGATGTTGAACGTCGACTGTTTTGCGTTCATGTCCGTCTCCCTTTCGCTAAGGATGATTTGTTCGAGTGACCGGACGACGTTTTGGTGGTGGCGGACTCGATCGCGCAGGGCCGCCTTCTGACGCTCCAAGCGCATGACCATTGTAGCCGTCTCGCTCCGCGAGAGGAAGCTTCATCTCGCGGAGAAAGATGACTACAGTCCTGAGTTCCCAATCGCATCGTCGCGAGTTGATCCCCGTCTCCCGCTCTTTACGACAGGAATAACTCGATGGTCGATGGTTCTCATCAGTTCCAGCGAAGGCGGGCGGTGCATCGACTGCCGGACGAGTTCACGGACAAGCGATGAGATTGCTCGCGACGTCTGCCGGGTGCTTTCGCATGCCGGATCGGGGACCGGGAATCGTCGGAGCCGGGATAGCCGAAGGGAATATCTGCCCACATTGGTTTTCGGCATCGTCAGTGACACAAGCGTCCCAAGGGTATGCCTGCCTGTTGAACTGTCCCAAGCCAGCTATCGTCGTCAGATGATGCCAGTCTCCACTTCGAGGATGCCGTAGCCGCTGGCGAAAGGAGTCTGGTCGATATTTCCGAGTCTGGTCGGTGCGAGGCCAGTTGCTCGAGCTTGTGGCGAAGTCGCCCCCGCCTTTCGATAATTGCATACCGCCCGTCGCAACGTGGTCTCACTTTACGGAGTGGAGAATAGGACTCATCGTCCGAGTCGGACGGCATCATGGCGGGGGGTGGACAAAAACGTGGATTGAAACAGCCCAACGCACAGCGTATATTGCACTTCCGTGTATTATGCTCCCGAGCATTTGGTCGGATACTTGCTCGCTGGGCTCTCGCGAGCAGCCAATAAGCGCGGGGGCCGAAGCGAGGCTTAGTTGGGTAGGACGCTAGAGAAGGAAGCGCAAGTGAATCGACTCCAGGTGCGGAATCAGCGAGCAATCCGCCGCTCACTGGAGGAGTCGAAGTTAATCGGCTCAGTTACAGTCGACGCTGAGCATTCCATTGGCATTGAGAGACTGGATTGGGACGACTATTGGAATGATTGTCAGCCGCTGGCAGAACAACTTGTACTATTGAATGCAGCCTGGATCGACCTGATTGGTAGCGGCCATGCCCCGACAAGTTATGGCAAGTATGTGTCGGCATATTTTGCGCTGTTGAAATCATGCTTGAGTCGCGTTCTGCGAGGAGAGGTTGGACTACGCGTCTTGCAGAAGATCATTGGGTTTGAGACATTTCATATCGTCGACCAAGAAGGGTACTCGGTGGCAGGGACAATCAATGCACGCAACCCTGTGTACTTGCTGAGCAAGCTTGCCCAGCCAAAGGCATTCGACGACCCGAAATTCTTGCCGCTGATATGTCCGTTCAGAAACGCCTCTCCCCCAGGCCGTCTTTATTGCCATTACAGAAGAATCCCAGTCGGGGATGCCGCCAACATCCAGTTGTTCATCTATCCGCCCGTCGGGCCGCTACGTAAGTCAGGTAGCCATGCACTGATTGGCCGGTTGTTCAAGTCTCTGACGTCCAGGAATGATCCATGGGTGAAGGAACGTAGCGAGACGCTGTTCGATAGCGTCTTCGACAAGCTATTCAAAGGTTGTGACTACAGCGAACTTCGGATGCTGGACTTGGCGTGTGGCTCGGCACGAGTGACGGTCGACTTGTGCAAGAAAGGCTATGCTCAGCATCAAAAAGCATTCCATCTGACTTTGATCGATGTCGTACGCAGCAACAAGTCGCTCGCGGACGTCTTCTACCGAAACCCTTCCATGTTCCGCAGATTAGTTTTTCAACAAGGCAGTCTCTTCGACTGGGTGGAGAATCATGCGGATGACGCAACATCTCGCTTTGATTTCGTTTTGATGCTTCGCGTGCTCGATGTGTTTAGTCGCTTTCATATTGAAGAGTTGTCACGCCTTGAGGCGACGATGTTGCTCCACCGCGACCGACAGAAGATCGTTCTTGACGACAACGTACTTGATCCAACGAAACTGATTGACTCCGGCATGCAACACAGGATTCAGCACAGCATCAAGAGGACGAGACTGAGGCGGGGTTCAGTATTCTACCAGTTCTCGTTATCCGACTATTTCAAAGCGATACGCTTGATAACTGGCGGAAAAGTCGATGAGCGAGACGACACGGTTTACGTGCCAATTCGGCGGTTTGACGACAGTGCATTCGTACTGCCTAGCGGACGCTCCTTGATCGCCCGATTGATGGGAATGGCTGATCGGGCTATCATTGAAGACGTGGACCTGACCGCCCGTCACTTACGCGAGCACTTGGAGCGATTCTACCTGGA
>JABMRB010000615.1 GCA_013202865.1 Candidatus Nealsoniibacteriota bacterium
CTGATCATCACGGCCAAGCACCACGACGGCTTCTGCCTCTGGCCGAGCAAGTACACCGAGCACTCGGTAAAGAACTCGCCTTGGAAGCAGGGCACCGGCGACGTGCTGGCCGAGCTGGCCGCCGCGTGCAAGGCCAACGGGCTGCGGATGGGCGTCTACCTTTCGCCATGGGACCGCAACCACGCCGCCTACGGCACGCCCGCGTACATCGAATACTATCGCAACCAGATGAGCGAGTTGCTCTCCAATTACGGCGACGTCTGCGAAGTCTGGTTCGACGGGGCCAACGGCGGCGACGGCTACTACGGCGGCGCCCGCGAGACCCGGCGGATCGACAACCGCACCTACTACGACTGGCCCGACACATGGAAGATCGTTCGCAAGTTGCAGCCGATGGCCGTCATGTTCAGCGACGGCGGGCCGGACGTTCGCTGGGTGGGTAACGAGAGCGGCGTCGGCAGCGAGACCAACTGGGCCACCTTGCGCCGCGCCGAGTTCGCCCCGGGCATCGCCGATCGCAAGGGCCTGGGCAACGGCCAGGCCGACGGCACCCACTGGCTTCCCGCCGAGGTAGACGTCTCGATCCGCCCGGGCTGGTTCTACCACGCCGGCCAGGACGCCAAGGTCAAGTCGCTCGACCATTTGTTGAACATCTACTACAGCAGCGTCGGCAACGGCTGCAACCTGCTGTTGAACGTCCCGCCCGACCGCCGCGGCCGCTTCCACGAAACCGATTCTGCCCGGCTCGTCGAACTTCGCACAGTCCTCGACGCCACGTTCAAGACGGACCTCGCCCGGGGTAAGACGGCGACCGCCAGTAACGTGCGTGGAGACGACCCGCAATTCGCCGCCGCCAAACTGACCGACGGCGACCGCAACACGTATTGGGCGGCCGACGACAAGGTCCGCACGGCCGAGCTAACCGTAGAGCTCGGCCGGCCCACTGAGGTCAACCGCGTGCGGATGCAGGAGCAGATCCAGCTCGGCCAGCGGATCGAAGGTTTCGCCGTCGACGCCCGGGCCGACGGCCAGTGGCAGGAGATCGCCAAAGGGACCACGATCGGTCCGCGGCGGATCCTCCGCATCGAGACAGTCAAGGCCGACGCCGTACGGTTACGGATCACCGCAAGCCGGGCTTGCCCCACGCTTTCGACGTTGGAGCTTTATTGCGCCTCGGCGAAGGAGTGATTGGCGCTGCGGGCGGCGGCGAAAGTGGGTGGCCGCGATGATTTTCCGCAGTAGGCTTTGCCACTGGAGAAGACGTATTCGGAAAATCGTCGGGGTTGCGCAGCAACTGGAGGTCACCCAGGCGTTTCTCCGAAAACACCGAACCGAGTGGGTAGTCTTCCCCGGAAAAGACACCTGGGCCACCCGCGGCACGCTTCTTGTGGGGCGTTTACGCCCCGTTCCGGCGAAGCCGGTAATCGGCCCGGCATTTATGCCGGGTTAGCGGGCGGCCCACCTGAACAACCTCCCAGCCCCGTTCACGGGGCTTCCCTCGAACGACTGGGCTTAAGCCGCCGACAGCGAGAACGCCCGTAAACGGGCCTCCGCCCCGGTCCAGGATTACAAACAATACCCGCCCGCTCCCCAACCCGGCATAAATGCCGGGCCTACTACCGCTTCGCGGCCAAGGGACGTAAACGTCCCTCACCTCTTCGCCACGTCGTGCAGGTGTTGCGACCGGTAGGATGGGTCGGCGTGCGAGACCCACGCGTGACGCTACACTCTTGGCCTCAGGGCACCTAAAGGTTCAGGCTAAGGACAGTGTTCTTGACCGCCTGTTTGATACACTTGGTCCATGAGTTCCGCAAGAACTGTGTCGAAACTGCCGCTTTGCTCCTTCAAAGTGACCTCCGGTACAGCATGCACATATCTGTCGATATCGACTGGCTTCCGTCCCGTCGCTAGAATAAAGTCCCGAGATTTGCCGCCATACTCAAGGTGAAAAGGCTGCTGTGCGTTCAAGCGGTATTCTACCCGCACGGGTCCCCAGTACGCCGCCTTATCAAGGATGTACCGCGCAGTGCTCAAAACCGCGGTCAGTATCTTGGACGCTTCACCAGGGTTAAGCCAAACATAGTCTTTATTGGTCGTGTGCTGTAATCCATGAGCTAGATGCACTAAGCCGGTGCGGCGAATCGAAGCATAGTATGCACATTCGCGTATTGGGGCGTCTTCGGGAGAGTACGCACGATACCCGTCGGAAACCACACGGAGCCTTCCCACCACACTATGCCATTCACCGGGAAACAGCCCCGCGTTTGCCAGTTCTAAACCAAGAGAAGAACCAAAGTGTCTGGGGTTTACGAGATCTCGGTGCCCATACCACGGCACAACCAAGGCCGAGTGAAGAACATTGCGCACGAATTCTAACTCGGATGAAACTGCCTCTTGCATTGCTGCGTCGAGGGCCAGTCGACTCGCAGCAATACGCGCATAAGCTTCGCGTATTTCCGGCTCCGTCATCAACACCGTGCGTTGCTCGCCTCGTCGGTAGAAGCGATTTTCCTTGAACCCTGTCACTAAGTGCAGATCCCCGCCGTATGCCGGATATACTTCAACCACCAGAACGAAGCCGCCAGACACTGAAACCTTCCGCGTTCGGAAGCGAGGCCGTGGAAACATGTTCCCCAGCAGAATGTCTTCAAGCCGAGAATCAACGGCGCCATCCGCAAGCGGGCAAATCGAGGATGCTACGGTAGAACCATTTGGTAGTTTCTTCTCATCGACTCCATAGAGGATTCGACCACCCGCAGTGTTGGCCATTGCGGAAACGTCTTTCGCTGCTTCGGCCTTTTGCTTCTTGTCATCGAGATCCAGTTGTCGCTTGAACTCAAGACGGATCGATTCCGGAATCTCATTCTTCTCCAATGCCTGGAGATCCTTCTCCTCAATCTCATCCAAACTGAGCCTCAACATGACGAATTCTCCTTGACTTAGATGAATCAGTGGAAACCGGATACAAGAGTCGCCTGGTAAACAGTGCCCCCGTTACTCCACCCGCTCAAACCCAAACTCCCCATCCGCACAATCCACCTTCACCCGGCTGCCCTCTGCCTCGGCAACAAGAGGATCTCGTCCGCTCTCGGCAAAAACGATCGTGCTGCACGGGCAACCGGCAGCCTCCCGACCGCCAGCTACCCACCCGATCAAGTTCACGCCAAATGCCACCCAAATTCACCCCAAACACCGCATTAGTTTGGGTGGCATTAACTTGACTTACGGCAA
>JABMRB010000616.1 GCA_013202865.1 Candidatus Nealsoniibacteriota bacterium
GCTCGGGACTGGGGGCTCGGGACTGGGGGCTCGGGACTGGGGGCTCGGGAAACGGCGTCATCGCGAGCCCCGAATCCCCAGCCCCCAGCCCCCTTGTTTCCCGAGCAATTGTCGTTTCAGCGGCAACTCGCGTCTTCAGCTCGAAACGGTTAGTCTTTCCGAAACCAACCAAAATCTCTAACATTGCCGCATGACCGGACCGAAACGACACCCGCTGATCACCGGCGCCCGAATTACCGCCCTGGGGACGTTGGCCAGCCGCCTGCTGGGGATGGTCCGCGACGTGAGCACGGCCTGGCTGCTGGGGATGCGAAGCGGCGGCGTGATGGACGCCTTCGCGATCGCGTTTCGCATCCCGAACCTCTTCCGCCGGCTCTTCGGCGAGGGGGCACTGACGGCCAGCTACCTGCCGGTCCTCTCGGCCGAACTCGAACGAGACCGCCGCACCGCCTGGCGGCTGGCTAGCGTGACGTTGACCTGGCTGGTCGTGCTGCTCTCCGGGCTGGTCGTGTTGGGCGAAGGCGTGTTCGCACTGATTTGGCTGGTTTGGGGCGACGTGCCGGGCATCGCCCTGCTGACGGGGCTGGCCGCGGTGATGCTGCCCTACCTGTTGCTGGTCTGCCTGGCCGCCCAACTGACGGCCACGCTGCACGCGCTGTCGCATTTCAGCGTGCCCGCCTTCGCGCCGGTGCTGCTGAACGTCTGCTGGCTGGCGGCCGCGTTGCTGGTCGCGCCGCGGTTCACCGGCGATAAAGAGGCCCAGGCCTACGTGCTGGCTACCGCCATCTTGATCTCCGGTGTGCTTCAAGTCGGTGTGCAGGTGCCCGTGCTGCGGCGGTTGGGGTTCCGATTCCAATACGATTGGGCCGCCGCCCGCGAGGGAATCGGAAAGATCGCCCGCGCCATGGCACCGACGCTCGTCGGCCTGGCCGTCACGCAAATCAATACGTTGATCGACAGCCTGATCGCCTGGGGACTGGCCACCTCGTCGAGAGTGCCGGAGCCGATCCCTTGGCTTGGCGGCAAGGTCTGCTATCCGTTGCAGGAAGGGGCCGCGGCCGCAATCTACTACGGTGAACGGTTCTATCAGTTTCCGTTGGGGGTGCTGGGATTGGCCGTGGCCGTAGCGATCTTTCCGCTGCTGAGCCGGCACGCCGCCCGGGGCGACCGCGACCTGCTCGGCGCCGACTTGACGTTGGGGCTGCGGCTGGTCGTCTGTTTGGGGATCCCCGCCGGCGTGGGACTGATCGTACTGGCCGAACCGTTGGCGAAGCTGCTGCTCCAGCACGGCGAGTTCAACGCCGACGACACGCTCCGCACGGCGCGAATGATCACTTGCTACGGGCTGGGTGTCTGGGCGTTCTGCGCGTTGCCGGTCGTGGTACGAGGTTTCTACGCCCTGGGCGACTGCGGCACACCGGCCAAACTCGCCGGTTGGGTCGTGGGATTGAATCTGGCACTGAATCTCTCGCTAATCTGGACCCCGTTAGCCGAGGCCGGGTTGGCGGTAGCGACGTCGATTTCCGCCATGGTGCAGGTGGTCGTCTTGGTGCTGATCTTTTCGCGTGGCAAGAGTCCGCTCGGTTGGGCTGTGCTGGGAACCACGGCCGCGCGGACCATCGGCGCCACGTTATTGATGGCCGCCGCCGCGTTGGGAGCCCTCGAGTTGGTCCACCCGCTGGACGGTTTCACCGGTGACCTCGCTCGCGTATTGCTGCCGCTGGCCGCGGGCATCGCGGTCTACGCCGCAGCCTATCGATTGCTCGGCGGCCGGGAACTGGGGCTGTTGCTGCATGGTGTGGACAAGTCGTAGAACGGAACTTGTTCCGTTTCCATAGGCCCGGTAACGGAACAAGTTCCGTTCTACGACGTTGCCGGGGTTTCCCGCAACGCCAGACTGCGGTAGACTGGGCCACTATGAAACAGGTCGTTGCCGTCGTCAAACCGTACTTGGCCGAGAAGGTGCTCGATGCGCTCAACAGCGCGCCGCTGGAGGCGTGCAACGTCCGCGAGGTCAAAGGCTACGGACGGCAGAAGAGCTATCTCGACGAATACGCCGGTAGCGAGTATTCCTTGGCCTATCTGCCGAAAGTGGAGATCACCGCGTGGGTCGACGACGAGCGGGTCGACGAGGTGGTCCGCTCGATCGTCGAGGTCGCCCGCACGGGGCGGATGGGCGATGGGAAGATCTTCGTGATGCCAGCCTGGCCGATGTGAAGTGGCGAACGGATCAGTTTAGTTCTGCCATGATATCTTCCA
>JABMRB010000072.1 GCA_013202865.1 Candidatus Nealsoniibacteriota bacterium
ACTTCGGCAACACGGGCACCGGCAAGACTTGGACCGAGGGTAACTTCGACCCATGGGTCGACGACAAAGTCTGGCTGAGCGACTGGGCCGCGTTGCGAGCGAATTTCGGCAACGCGAGTTACGTGCCTGCCGCCGGCGCGGCGGCCGTTCCCGAGCCGGGTACGATCGCGATGCTGCTGGCCGCGTTGGCCGGATTGGCCATGGCCGCCTGGCGTCGTCGTTGAAGTAGAGCCACCTATCGCAAACGTTGCCTCACGGGCCGGGCGCTCATCACTCTCTGGGATGAAGCGCCCGGCCCCGAGCTTTTCTGTCACAGAAACTGCGAAACAATAAAACCCCTCTACCGCCTTGCAAACCGCTCTGCTTGCTCGGCAATATCCAGACCCGCCAGATCGCTCCATGCGGCCAGCAGGCGGTGGAACACGTCGCCGGGGCGGCCGTCGGCGATCGACGCACCGTTGAATCGGGTGACCGGCAGCAGACACAGCGGTGTGCTGACCAGCAGCACTTCGTCGGCCGCGGCCACGTCCTCGGGTGTCAGGTCGCGCTGGACAAAATCGATGCCAAGCCGGTCGGCCAGTTCGATCGCCACGGCCCGGCTGATCCCGCGGAGGATCTTCTCCGCCGGCGGCGAAATCAGCCCTTCCGCCTTGCGAAAGATCAGCACGTTGGCCGTCGAGGTCTCGGTGACAAAGCCCTGCCCGTCGAGCAACAACGCCCGCGCACCCGCTTCGATGTCTGCGGCCCGGCGGTCGGCCAGGAAATAGTGCATCCGGCTGCGACACTTCAGCCCGGCGGGCCACGACCGGTCGGACACCTGCTCGACGTCGGTCGTTACCAGCGACTGACCGGTGCGATACTTCTCGGCCCAAAGCTGAAACGGCAAGGGATACGTGTGTAGGCAGACCGTCGACCCGGCCGGCGGCACAGCAGCGTAGCTCGGATAGATGCCCGGCGTGACGAAGATCGACAGGCCCAGGTCGTCGCCGTCGGCCAGCAGCCGATGGTTTCGCGCGACCAACTCCCGGGCGATCCGGACCATCTCGTCGGTGGACATTTCCGGGTCGATACCGACGATATCGAGCGACTGTCGCATTCGCCCTAGATGGTCGTGCAGACGGAAGGTCTCGCCGACAAAGGTCCGCACCTGTTCGGCGACCGTCGCCCCGAGGATAAAGCCGGCGTCGCCCACGGAAACCGCCGCTGCCGAGGCCGGGATCCATTGGCCGTTGAGATATGCCTGTGGTTCGTCCATCCGTGTCCTAGCGGGGATTGGTGCTAAAACTCGTACAGCAATTACTTCCCGATTTGGCCATGAGCAGTGAGCCATGAGCAGTGAGCAGTGAGCAGTGAGAAAGCTCACAACTCACAACTCATAGCTCAAAGCTCATAGCTGAAAGCGCAAAGCTCATAGCTCAAAGCTCAAAGCTCAAAGCTAACACCCAAGGACTGAATCGGGAAGTTATTCCTATACGAGTTCTTAGTCTACGGTGTTTCGCTTGGTTCGAGATGCATATACCGCCCCAGCCGGCCGCGAAGCTGGGGCGACGGCTCGTAACAGGCCCAGCCGTGGGCTCGGCCTACGAAGCGCGACACGTCGATCAATTCGATCTTCTCGGACAATCTGCAGCCGGCCGGACCGACGTATCCCAGCGCTTTCGGCCCGCCGAGGCGATACAACATCGAATACCGCTTCAACTTCCGATCGCGACCGTTGCGAGTGATGAGCATACGGTCTACCTGCGACAGCGCCAAGCCGTTTCGCCTGCCCGGCAGCAGCCAACCCGTGTCGCTGGCACAGCCAACCAGCACGGCCTGCCGTAGCGTCGGCCGGGTCGGTTCGGCCGGTGGCGTCGGCTCGGCCGTTTGGGGCAAGTTTCGGCCAGCCAGCCGGCCCCCGCCGAGAATATGCAGCGCCCCGGCAATCGTACGGGCGCCGAAGCTGTAGCCGATCAGGCAGACGGGTGCATTGCGGTCCATACGCCGCAGGCACTGGGCCAGGTAGTAGCTCTGCACGTCGGCTCGAGCGGCTTTGACTTGCACATCGGGGCGGACGCGTCCGGGGATGCGGTCGGCGGGCCACGACCAGATTGCCAGCCGAAAGGGCCGCCCGTCCGCTTCGGCACGCATGCGTCGGTAGACCCGCGATCCGTCGACTACCGCCATGTTGGCGGTGGTGCGGTTGCCGTGGACGAAAAAGGTCGTCGGCACGTCAGGGTCCGCATCGTTGAAGAACGCGTCGCCGTCCATCTTCACCCAGCGATGCTGCTGGCCAAGCCGCCAGTAGTCGATCCGTTGTTCGGCCGCTTGCAGTGAACCGCTGGAAGGTGCCCGGCGCGTGCTGATCAACCAGACTTCGTGCGACGTTTCGGCTGCGCCCGCCGCCGACATGATCGCCAAGGCAAACATCGCTGCCCCAATGGCGGCCAACTTTCGGGGGGGAGACAATACCGGGCTTGTGCGAAACACGCGATCCAAGAGCATCATAACGCCTTTCTCGGGGGGAGAGGTAACTCCGCGCAAGTGTAGGTTGTTCTTGACACAGAGTGTGGCAAATGAGGAAAGAGCCGTGTTCTGGAAAAAACACACCGGTTGCATTTGCACATCACCAAACGTGTTGTAGAGTTGACGTGGCAAGAGGTTCCTGAAGGAACGGGTGTGTTTCGATTGGAGATTCGAATCATGAAGAAACTTCTAATTATGACGGCCGTCGTGGTCTTCATCAGTACTACGGTCGGCTGCAACTGCTTTCCGCGTCTGTTTCGGCGCGGTGCCGCTTACGAAGGGTGGGGGACCAACTACGGCCCAGCCTGCTGCGCTCCGTGTGACGACACATGTGGCACGACGACGATAATGGGCGGTGGGACCGAAATTATGCCGATCCCCAGTTCCTAGTGCGGCGGCGGGCGGCATCGTGGCTCCGCCGTCCCGTCATGCTTCCTCCCAGCGACGCGAGTTCATCGTGCGTCGGCCGTGCCATCCTGAACGCGGCCGACCACGATGAGCCGGATCGCCGGCCGCAGCCCGCGCTGCCGTGCGTCGCATGCCGGAATTCTACCGGGGCGGCCGGATTCGGCAATCTTGCTTTGCCGGCCAACACATACACAATGGGGGGTTCCGGCCTGCATCTCGGGCGGCCATGGCAAGGAAAACTCCCCCTCTTTTTCCACGGCACCCCCCGTGGGGCGACGAAATCTTCGATATTCCGAGAAATCATCGGATAAAATCTTGCGGAAAAGGGTGCGCTCAAGCATAATAGCGGAAGCGGACGTGTGAGTATCGGGCGACGAGTGGGTTTGGCACATCGCCCCGCACCAAGCTGAATCTGTAAACCTTCAAACATCCGAGGCAGCGAGACGTATGCGACAGCACGGCTGGGCCGAGCGGCCCGGCAACCTGCGCGCATGCGTCGGAACGCATCACTTGCTGCCCTTGGGTTTCTGACGCCCTCCTGCACCGCTGTAGGTTCGATTGCGCGGATATCCACGGCCCCGGCCAACGGGACTTGTTTCGTGTGTCGGTGATGAAGTGGTCGTTCCCACCCCAGAGTGAGAAGCGAGGTGGAATCTCGCGAGACATCTCGCCACGGTTGGCCTGACCTACAATCCTATCATCACCACAAGAGAGGTATCCGATGACCGTTCGAGCACGCGACGTTTTTGTCATTCTTCTGTTTGCTAGTCTTTCGCTGGCTTTCACCGCTTCGCCCGCTGCAGCCGAGACGCTGGAAATCCAGTTCACCGGTTTGCACTTGGTCTACGACGGAACGGATCTGTATGACGCCACGACCATTAACGGGGGCGACGGAGACCCCGCCGACGCCGACCCCCTGACCAGCATGCTCTTCTTGAAAGACGGCGTGCTGGTGGGCACTTTGACCGAAAACGACAACATCTTTGCCGACGTATTGATCCAGAACATTCCCAATCCCCCGGTCTCCGGCGGAGCCGTAACCTCCTCGGGCAACGGCAACTCGTTCGGTTTCGACCTATTGACCTCCATGAACGGTTGGGGCCTCGCATTGAACCTGGATAAGTTCCAGATGTTCTTTGCCGGCCCCGATATCGCCATCGCCGCCACCGGTCTGGCTTCCGGCACGCGCGACCCGCAAAACCTCCCCTTCGATTTGAAGATCGACGAGGGTGAGCGAATCAGCATCGTCGTGTCCAGCACGAGCCTATCGAACGTGACCACCGTGGCCGGGAAGGTTACCGGCTTTGAAACGTCCGGAACTGGAAGCGTTCGTGGAACGGCGGTCCCCGAGCCCTCGACCTTCGTGTTGCTCGGCTTGGGAGCTCTTGGCCTGTTTGGATACGCGCGGAGAACACGCTGCCGCGGATAGATCGGCTACCTCTGTAAGCCCGGGTAGTAGCCGCCGAGGTTCATGTAGTAGCTGGGATTGCGCGTCCTGTTCAATCCTTGTGCGTTCTGGCCGATGCGCTGAATGGCCGCGGCTTGGCCCTGCGCCGTGGACTGGAGCCCCTGAATCCGACCGCTGACCGCCGCGTTCCTTTGCCGCTGCTCCAGACGCGGTTTGACATACGTGCTGTAGTTGTCGACCACGCCACGGCCGGTAGTACCAAAGTCGTTGGCGGCCAGGCCCGCGTAGGGGCTGGACCCGTACGTCTGCCGGAAGCCCGAAAACGGCTTCACCGCCGGCGCTGCGGATTGGGCTGCCGGTCTGCGCTGTGTATACGAACTGGACCGCTCCCGAGTTGGGGCGTGCGGAGAAGCGTATGGTCGATATGCCGGGCGGCCCCTGCCGGGCATCTGATAGGAGCCCTGGCCCGTGCTAGGCCCCATACCCTGGCCCGATCCTCCCTCTGCCTGGTCCGCACCACCGGTGGGAGATGACCACGGGAATTGTTCGGACGCAGCGGACGGATCCGTGGGGGCAAACGGCGTCATCGACGGTTGGCCTCCTCCCTGCAGCGGTGAAGGCGCCTGCATTCGATTGCCACCGCCTCGAGCCGAGCCAACACCGCTGCGTCGGCCAGCCGAATCGTGGCGAGTCGATCCGGGCCTCGGACGCGACTGCCCCGCACTGCCATGGCCGGGCATCGGTGCCGGATAACCAGCCCCCCCACCGAAGGACGGTCCGGATATTGCTGAAGAAGAAGTGTCCGCCGGCCCGGTCGGGACTTCAAACGTAGGAAGGACCCAGCCTCCCATGACCATCGTGCAAATGCCTACGGCAACGTTCATCGCATTTCCTCCCGCCCGTCGAGCACATCGGCACGACTGGGCATACTGGGCCATTCGGCCTCTAACGACTATCCACTAGTATTGTATGATGAACCTGACGTTTTGGCAACCCAGGCCGGCCCGACAATCCCCACCGCAGGGGGGCGGCTTAAAGCCCGTTGGGTATGCCCTCCGATCGATCGTAACTAATTTCGGCTCCGATTGAAATTTCGTCCGAGCATCTGGAAGTTGCGGACCGTGGAACCGTACAGCGACCCGACGCCGGCAATCCGCTCCATCGGGGCGAGTATCTTGTTGATGAGGTTCGAGAACGACGCCAAGCCGTCCTCGCTGATGTACACCCGGTCGCCCGGCATTACTTGGTAATTCGTTGCCGTCATACCGCCTCGGGCGATCGAGTCGTAGTCGATCGGCAGGATCTGCTCGCAAACGGCGTCGCCCGCGCCGGGACGGGCGATCCAGATGTCCTTGCTCGATAGTTGCGAGATCCCGCCCACGGTGCTCAACGCGTCGAGCACCGTCTCGTTGCCGGTGATCGGCACGCGGACGATGTTATCGCCCAGGTTGGCACCCTCGGTGATGATGTAATACACCTTGCTATTGTAGGCCAGGATGTTGATGGCCACCTGGGGCGAATCGAAGAACTGCTCCAAGTGCTTCTCGAGGTCGATCCTGGCCTGAGCGATCGTCTTGCCGGAGAGATGCACCGAGCCGTACTGACGCAGGTTGACCGTTCCGTCGGGCCCGACCAGGTATTCTCCGCTGACCGGCTGCGTGCCGGAGGCCCGGGCCAACTGCACCGAAACGACCGGGTTGACGAGTATCTTGCGTAACTGCCGGTCGACGGCCACCTTGGCCTCGTCGCGGGTCATGCCGGCCACGCGCACGGTGCCGTAGGCCGGACCCAGGTTGATCGTCCCCTCGCCCTCGACCATATACATCCCGCCGTTGGTATCCATCGGGCCAATCGGCTGGTCGAGCAGTGTGCCGACCACGGCGACCTGCAGCACGTCGTAGACCTCGATGCGATAGGGCGGCAGCGGGACCAGTTTGAGCATTTCGATTTGCAGCACGTCGGGCGGCTCGACCCGGTAGGCCGGCAGCGAAACCTTCCCCTTTTCATAAGGCACCATCAATTCCGGCGGCAACGGCTCTTCCAAGACCTCGGGGCTGAAATTGATCACGTGGCACCCAGCCAGACCGGCCAGGGCCCAAGCCGCAGCCATCGCGAGCAGGAAAGTTCGGACGTGTAATCTGGTGTTGGTCATCGTCAGGTCTCCCCCACGGGTCGCGAGGCGGTCGCTGCCGACAATCGGGCAAGGTGCTCGACGCCTTCAAACGGCCATTGAAACTGGGTAGTCTAGTTAGTCTTGGGTGTTGTGCGTTGGCCTGGTGAACCTACACGAACCGCGCACCGGCCCATAAAGTCTCCCTAGTCGACGCTGTCGTGATAATCGGCAAAGTCAACCAACCACTTGAGGATGTCCGGCAATTCAGTTGTTTTGACCGCACAACGGAGCCGGAGCATGGTGGTTTAGGGTGCTTGACTGACGCTCGAGCAGGGAGTAGCTTTGTCGCTACCTGATCCCATCCGACAGGAGCACGAGCTGAAATGGACGTTTCGACAAGCTGCTGGAAAGACTTTTTCTGTAATTGGCCCAAGGGAATGGCGCCGACTGGTGTTCTGGTCACGACGTTTGGCGAGCAGGTTCCCTTTTCCAGCTTCATGACGGGCAAGACCCTCCTTATGATGGAGAGGAAGACCCCCGACTCGCTGGGGTGCCGAATGCTCCTGGTCGCCTATGAGGAGATCACGGCGCTAAAGATCGTCGACGTGGTCGACTCCAAGATATTCCTCTCGCTGGGGTTCGACGTGGCCCCTTCAAAGTGACCGCCGTGTCTATTCTCCGAAACACGCCGACCACCCGAAGTTTCGATTCTTAGACATCGGCTGCCCGGGCCGGGCCGGCACGACTCGGTTCGATGACTCGTAACCCCTTGAAACCAACGGGGTTGTGCGGAGAATTGCAGATTGCGGTCATTTGCCGGCCGCTTGGCGCAGATCCTGCATAGATGGGGACAGACACCACCTCCCCTTTCCATTGAGGCAGGAAGAACCACCATGAAGCGAATGCGTCAAACTGGCAAGAGAGGCCGAGAACGCCTTGGAATGCTGGCATTTGAATGGATCCTCTTGATCTCGCTGCTAGTAATCGGGATCATCGGTGGTCTGTCGACTGTGCGAAATGCGTTGATCTGCGAGTTGAACGAGTTGGCCGAGTCGGTCACGGCGCTGAACGCCTGCGGCGACGGCGACGGCGGTTCCTCCGACGACGATGGCTGCGACCGACCCTGGTGGCGGCCGCACCACTAACAGCAGTCGCTACAACCCCACCCTCTTGCGTATCTTCACTCAGCGGTGGGCGTCTTTCTTCGCACCTGTCGATTCTCGACGCGAAGGCGGGCCGGTGGGTCGTGCCACGCCGGCCGGCCTCTATCGGCGTGTCGTATATTGTCGTATGGTAGAAAGCAGTGGTGGATACTGAGCAAAGACATCGGAAACGTGGTGTTTTCGAGCAAGACTGAAATAGTTCTAAGTCAAGACGAAGGAGTATTCTGTGGCCAAGTCACCCGAGAAGCCCGAGAACGAAACCGAAAAGCCCCAGGAATCGGCGCCCGCAGCGGCCCCGGCCGCTGGTGGTCAGGCCCAGCAGCCGCAACAGCGGGTGCAGGTGCAGATCGACGACTCGAAGGCCATGGCGGCCTACTCGAACTTCTGTCGAGTCACCGGGTCGCCCGAGGAGTTGATCATCGATTTCGGGCTGAATCCGCAGCCGTTCGGTGTGCCGACGGAGCCGATTCCCGTCACGCACCGGATCATCACGAACTTCTATACGGCCAAGCGGATGCTGCACGCGTTGACGCTGACGGTTCAGCGTCACGAGGCCACCTTCGGCGTGCTGGAGACCGACGTACAGAAGCGGGTCATGCCCGGCGTGATGCAACGCGCTCAGGCGACGCAGCCCCCGCAACCGCCAGTCAACCCGTAGCGTCAACCGGTGCAATCGATTTACCTCGACTACAATGCCACCACGCCGATCGCCCCGGCAGTGCAGGAGGCGGTGTTGCCGTTCCTTGCGCAGCACTTCGGCAATCCGTCGAGCCATCATGCACTAGGCCGGGCGTGTCACGAGGCGGTCGAGGATTCTCGCACGCGCGTGGCGCGGCTGTTGGCAGTCGATCGTAGCGAGATCGTCTTCACCTCCGGCGGAACCGAGAGCAATAACCTGGCGCTGAAGGGCGTGGCGCTGCGACAGGCGCCGGCCGCCAGCGGTCACCTGGTCATCTCGGCGATCGAGCACCCGGCCGTCTTCGAGCCGGCCCGATACCTGGAGTCGCTCGGCTACGGCCTGACGATCGTCGGCTGCGACTCGCGCGGCGTGGTCGATCCGATGTCGGTGGCCACAGCGATCCGGTCCGATACCGTGTTGGTCAGCGTGATGCACGCCAACAACGAGATCGGCAGCATCCAGCCGATCCGCGAGATCGCCCGGGTGTGTCACGCGCGGGACGTGCTGCTGCACACCGACGCCGCCCAGACGATCGGCAAGATCTCCATGCGGCCCAGGGAGTTGGGTGCCGACCTGGTGTCGCTGGCCGGTCATAAGATGTACGCTCCCAAGGGCATCGGCGCGTTGTACGTGCGGCGCGGGATTTCGCTGGAACCCATCTTGCACGGGGCCGGGCACGAGGGCGGGATGCGGGCCGGCACCGAGAACGTTCCTCACATCGTTGCCTTGGGCCACGCCGCGACCTTGGCCGAGACCCACCTGAACGAGGCCGCCGAACGGTTGGCTATGCTGCGAGACCTGCTCCAACAGCGGCTCTGCGACGAGATTCGCGGCAAGCTCAGCGTCAACGCCGCGGAGGCCGAGCGACTGCCCAACACGCTTTCGATCAATTTCCCGGGCGTCAACGGCAGCTCGATGCTGGCCCGAGTACCCGAGCTCTGTGTCTCGACCGGCGCAGCCTGTCACAGCGGCTCGGAGAATCTCAGCCCAACGCTAACCGCCATCGGCCTGACGCCCACCCGCACGCGCGGCACGGTACGAGTAAGCGTAGGCTGGTACACCACCGAAGAAGAGATCGACCGCGCCTGCAACCTTCTCGTCTCCGCCTGGGAGACCGAGCGCGGCGAGTAGAGGAAGGGCCGACCCCGCTGACGGGACGTCGCGGAAAAGGTGCCGGTAGATGCGACGGTATTCCGGGGCGACGGCTCGTTGCGTTATCCGAGGAGATCTCTCACCATCTTCAAAAAATCGTCGTGATCGACGGGCTTGCTGATGTAGCCTTCCGGCGGAGGTACCTGGCGGCGCGTGGAGATGAACTGCTTGAAGTCGTCCGAGATCCCTGTGACGATGATGACGGGAACGCTCTTGAGTTGGTCATCCTCTTTCAGCCTCCGGTAGACGGCCACTCCGGACTTCTCGGGCATGGTGATGTCCAGTGCGATCAGGTCTGGAACCTTC
>JABMRB010000073.1 GCA_013202865.1 Candidatus Nealsoniibacteriota bacterium
GCCCGCCCACCACCACCGCCAGCAGGGCCAGTGTGAAGATCATCACCAGCCCCAACGGCCCGGCGAAAAACCGCTTCCGTGCCGCGCCGGCCTGGCGCAACTGGTTAAACGCCACAGCCACCACGACCAGCAAGCCGACGATCATCCCTTCGTAGATCGTGGCCCCGGAGGTGATAATCCGGCCGATGCTGTCGAACACACACCGCAGGAACAGGCAACCCAGCAGCGTGCCCAGGATCGTGCCGACGCCGCCTTGCAGGCTGCAACCGCCGACCATCGCCGCGGCGATGCCGTTGAGTTCCTGGCTCATCCCCAGCATCTCGGGGTTGACCCGGCCGGCGTATCCGGCGTAGAGGATTCCGGCAACCGACGAGAGCATGGCGCTGGCGCAGTACGCGAACCACTTCATCCCGTCCGTGCGGATGCCGCTCAGGCGGGCTGCCTCTTCGTTGCCACCGATGGCATAAAGGTGGCGGCCGACGATGGTCCACCGCATCAACATCGCACAGCCGACCACCAACACCAGACAGACCAACGGAGCAATCACGTACGAAGTCCCCAGCGAGCGGAAACTCTCGTCGAAAATCACGATCTGGGCCTTCTCGCTGCCGGAGACCGCGGCCGTGACCCCTTTGACCAGCCACCGGGCGAAACTCCGCAGGCCGACCAACGTGGCCAGCGTAGCGATAAACGGCGGCAAGCGGACGACCGTTATCAGCCAGGCGTGAAAGCTGCCAACCAGGAACCCCACCGCCAACGTGCCAACGACGGCCGCAACGATCACGCCCGCGCCGACCGGCACGTTCGGATCCTGCAAGCCCTCGGGCGCAAGCACCAGCATGATCGACGCGCAGACCGACGCACTAAAAGCGATCATCGACCCGGCCGACAGGTCGATGCCGCCGGTGATAATTACAATGGCCGATCCCAGTGCAAACGTTGCCAGCAGCGAAGTCTCCAACAGCACCTGCCGGGCACAGCCAACCGGATTGGTTAGATAGTCGTGATCGGCGTCGGCCGCGGCGGTGAAAACCACGACAGCCAAAACGGCGATCATCAGACCCAACTCATTGGGACCGAGCGTGCCCCGGCGGCGATCGTTGGGCGGCGGCATGGGCTACGATCCGGTCAGTTCCAGTTCATCGAGCCACTCGCGGAATTCCTTCAACTCGAGGAACTCCGTCTGCTCGGAAAACGCCTCCTTGCCAAGCGGCGAACCGTCGGGCACGACGATCTTCAGGCCCGTGTTGTGGACGTCGCCACCCGGCTGGCCCAGCTCGGGCAGAATCTCCTTCTGCGTCTTCTCGTCTTTGTCGATGATCGCCTTGAGCAGCTTGATCGAGTCGTAGCCCATCCGATAGGGGTTCTGCACGACCATGGCGTCGACGTCCCCGTCGCCCATCGCCTTGATCGTGGCCGGATCGGCGTCGAACGAATAGACCTTGTATTTCTCGCGCAGGCCGTCCTTGCGGAGCACGTCCACCGCGGCCGGGGCGTTCTGCGACCAGATGCCGACCAGGGCCGTCAATTCGTCCTTGTGGTTGGCGATGGCCGTGCGGACGTTCTTGCGCATCGCGATCGGGTCGACACGGTCGCCCATGTTGTCCAGCGGTTTGAACTTCTCGCCGGCGCCCTCGGTGAAACCGTCGACCCGCTCGATGGCATTGCCCGAGGAGGTGTAGCCGACAAAGGTAATGAATCCGCCCCCGTCCGGCTGGAGGTTCCGGGCGGCCACGCCCAGTTCCTTGCCCGCGGCCAGATTGTCGGTCCCCACGAAGGCCACCCGGGCGTCGCTGAACTTCTCGCGGTCGACGTCGCTGTCGACGGTAATCACGGCCACGCCTTGCTGGCGAAGCTCCTTGAGCGCCTCGATCAACGAAGGATTGCCCGGCTCGGCACAGGAGACGGCCACCGCGGCCACGTTCGATTGCGTGGCCAGGTTCTTCAGCAGCCGGATCTGCCCTTCGGTCGTGCCGTCAGTCACCTCCATCGTGGCCGTGAGCCCGGCCTCGTCCAGTTCCAGGTCCTCGGCAGCCTTCTTCAGCCCCGCCCGAACGGCGTCCCAAAACGGAGCCTCGGCGTTAGAAATCAGCACGATCCGCTTACTGCCGTCGCCACATCCGCCGGCTACCAACAGCGTACAGCCGGCAGCAAGGGCCCATGCGAAAAAGAAGCGTCTACTACGCATTGGTTGGTTTCTCCGTTGAGTAGCTGGATCTGTTGGGGTGGCAGTTGCACTGCCATCCCTTAGTCAAAGCCCGGGTGCGGCAGTGCAACTGCCACACCAACCACGAAACCTGCCATCCGACCGGTCAATCCGTATGGAACACTTCCTCGATCTTCAACCACTGGTCGCCCTCGGGCGTGCCCGGCAGGCGGATCTGGCATGGATCGGTCTCCTTCCACCACCGCTTGGTCTCGGGGTCGTCGCCGATGGCCTTCATGTCGGCGTCCCAATCGTCGCCCGTGTACTCGAAGTAGCTGAATAGGTACAGCTTGCCTTCCAACTCGCTCATGTAGATCGAGTAGTTGTGGATGTTGGCCTTGCCAATCTGCTCCAGGATCGTCGGCCAGGTCTCGGCGTGCAACTTCAAGTAGTAATCCTTCTTCTCCGGCTTCAACCCAATCACCTGCCCGACCCGAATCACTTTCTTTTTCGCGCCGTCACTCGACGCTGCCGTGGCCGGCTGCTTGACCGACTCGCTGCAGCCCAGTCCGATCAGCATCCCAATCAACAGCGTGACCACCGTCATCGTGGCCTGCGAAAGACGTTTTTGTCGAGTAGACATAATATGATCTCCTCAGTTAGGTTTGCTTTGTATTCCCTGTTTGCTTCGTGTGAAGTTGACGAAACCCCCATAGGTTACGAGAACCCCCACAGATTGTCAACCATTCGTACCTGAAA
>JABMRB010000617.1 GCA_013202865.1 Candidatus Nealsoniibacteriota bacterium
CGTATAGATGATCCGCCCGTCGTGCGTCACGCTGGGGTGCCATTCGTTGGTCTCGTGGAAGCTCAGGCAGCGAATATCGTTGCCATCGGGCATCATGTCGTAGAGCGTGTAGGTCGGGCAGACCCGCCCGCACCGCAGATACCCGCCGCGGCGTTCGGTGATGAAGGCGAGCCGTCCGTTGGGCAGCCAGCAAGGGTCGAAATCGTTGAACGTGCCGTCGGTCAACTGCGCGAGGCCCGTGCCGTCGGTGTTCACACGAAAGACGTGATAGCTCCAGCCTTCGTCCCAGTGGCCTCGCGTTTCGTCGGTGTGGAATCGGTGGGCCCGGTCGCCGCGGCACTCGACGTAGGCAAAGGCGATCTGCCGGGCGTCGTAGGAGAGGTCGGGTGAGACGAACGACCCACTCTCGAGTTTCTCACCGGCCAATCGCCCGGCGTTGATCGTCGCGTCGGCCAGCACGTCGCGCACCGTCGGCTTGGAACCGAACGGTTGCTCCAGCACGTAGAGTCCGCCGCCCGGCTTGGCGTTGATGCCGTAATACTGGTCGCACATGTGGTTGAACCCGGACCGGTGCCGCTTAATGAAAACGAGTTCGTCGAAGTTCAGCAAGGGGTTCGAGAAGGCCAGTTCGCGGCGGACCTTGCGGGCCTCGTTGAACAGTTCCAGGCGTGCCTCGGCGTCTTGCACGTCGGTCTTCTCGGCGTACGCCTGCAACTCGCCGAGGAGTCGCTCGGCAGCGGCAACGTCCGGTGCGTTGTCCATCTGTTTCAGGTCGGTCAACAGGGCTGACGTGCGACGCAACACGACGTCCAACGGATCGCGGTCCGTATCGTGAATCAACGCCTGCGGATGATGTGCCTGGTGGGCAATGTTGGCAAAGTGCGCCCGATTGCGAATGTCTCGCACGAGCGTAGCGTACTCCACATCGGCCTCGCTGGTCGGTTCTCCCGCGATCCCTGCGAGGATAAACGTCGACGAACCGGCCGCCCGGAAGACGGCGCCTTCACACGTCAGTTCCAGTTCGGCAATCGACGTCCACGGCTTG
This sequence comes from Candidatus Nealsoniibacteriota bacterium, assembly GCA_013202865.1. Lineage (GTDB taxonomy): Bacteria > Planctomycetota > Planctomycetia > Pirellulales > Thermoguttaceae > JABMRB01. The sequence goes on from JABMRB010000617.1 coordinate 1,046, forward strand.
CCGCCGGTCTCTGAGATCGCTCGCAGCTTGACGTAGCGTCCTTTGGCCATGGTGGGAAATTTGACGACGTTTTTCGCCACCGCTTCAGCAAACGTGCCTTTGAAGATCGGCTTGCCGAAGTCCTTGTCGCTATTGCTCACGTAGCACTCGTAACCCTTGATCGTGCCGTTTCCGCCGGCGGGGCGCGGCAGGCAACTCAGGCCGGAGATTTCGTAGGCGGCACCCAGGTCGAGGATGATCTCGTGGGGATGGGGCGCGTCGCCCGAGCCGAACTCGGTGTGCCACATCGTGGCAGGGTTCCCGTCCATGGCACGGAAGCCCTCGTAGCCGGGCGCCTGACTGTCGACGCGGATCTTGACTTGGACGACCTTGCTCTTGCCCGACGCACTCGCGCCGGTCAAGACACACACGCTGACGATCATCGAGGCGACGAGAAATCTCTTGAGCATGGTTCTTTCCTTGTGTGGCCGTGATCTGCGATTTAGCGCTAGTTTGATTATAACCTGTGGGACAGACAGTTCAACATCGGTTCAGCGGGCTCGACGGATGTAGCTACGCTCGCCAGAGCGTGGTTTTCGAGGGATAATCGCCCACGGTCTGGCGACCGTAGCTACAATCCGTGACTGCGCCCGGCAGCCCTAACCCCTTGACAACAAAGGAGAAACGTATTATTCGTAGGAGTTGGTCACCAAACAGGTATCGGAATTGCCCGGCACGGCGAAAGGACAGAAAAATCGCGACTTCACTGAAAGACAGACGCGACGCCGTCGACCGGTTGCGGCGACAGCCGGAGGTTTCTGTGCTCGTGGTCGGGGGCGGTATCAACGGCGCCGGCTTGTTTCGCGATCTGGCTCTGCAAGGCGTCGACGCCCTGCTGGTCGATAAGTCCGACTTCTGCACCGGGGCCAGCGCCGCCTCTTCGCGAATGATCCACGGCGGGCTGCGGTATCTCGAATTCGGCGAATTCCGGCTGGTCCGCGAATCGTTGAAGGATCGCAATCTGCTGCTGCAAAACGCGCCGCACTACGTCTTCCCGCTGCCGACGACCATCCCGATCCTCTCGCGGTTCTCGGGCATCGGCGGCTCCGTGCGGCGATTCCTTCACCTTGGCGGTTCCAGGGCCTCCAACCGCGGCACGCTGATCGTCAAGGCCGGGCTGACCTTCTACGACGTCTTCACGCGGAAAGACCGGCTGATGCCGCGTCACAAGTTCACCTCGCGTGCCGAGTCGCTCGCGCGCCGGCCGGCGTTGCGGCAGGACGTCGTCCAAACGGCTACCTACCACGACGCATGGATCAGTTATCCCGAACGGCTCTGTCTCGAGTTGCTGCTCGATGGCCAGTCTGCCTGTTCGGATGCCACGGCGCTGAACTACGTCGCGCTCGAAGGTGCCTCGGGCGATACGGTCTCGCTGCGCGACAAACTCTCGGGCGACGCGATCGAGGTCCGGCCGAAAGCGGTCGTCAACGCCACCGGGGCCTGGATCGATTTTACTAATCGTTCGCTGGGATACGAGACGCAGATGATCGGCGGAACCAAGGGTGCCCATCTCGTGCTCGACAACAGGGCCCTCTACGACGCGTTGCAGGGCGAGATGATCTACTACGAGACGCCGGACGGCCGCGTGGCTATCGCGATGCAGTGGTTGGGACGCGTGCTGATCGGCTCGACCGACATCCGGGTCGACAACCCCGACGACGTCCGCGTTACCGACGAGGAGATCTACTACATCCTCGAGTCAATCCGCGGCGTGCTGCCGGGGATCGACGTCAACCGCAGCCAGATTCTGAGCTACTTCACGGGCGTCCGGCCGATGAAGTCGAGCGGCGGTTCGGCGCCCGGGGGCAAGGATACGGTCCAAGTCAGCCGCGATCACCAGTGCAGCGTTATCGAGCCGACCGAGGCCGTTGCCGTGCCCGTCTGCTCAATGATCGGCGGCAAGTGGACCACGTTCCGCGCCTTTGCCGAACAGGTGACCGATCAACTGCTCGAACGTCTCGGGCAGACGCGTCGCGTCGAGACCCGTCGGGCGGCCATCGGCGGCGGCAAGGATTATCCCGAGGACGAGCCGGCAAAGCAACGGTGGCTCGCCAGCTTGCAAGAGCGGACCCAGCTTCCGCAAGACCGTTTGGCCACGCTGCTAACCCGCTACGGAACACGCGCCGAGGCGGTCGCGGAGTTCCTCGCCGAAGGACCGGACGCGCCGCTATGCCATCACGACGGATACAGCCGTCGCGAAATCGAGTTCATCGTCCGGCACGAAGGCGTCATGCGGCCGGGCGACCTTGTCCTGCGGCGAACCGCCATCGCGCTGCTTGGCGAGTTGACCGGTGAGTTGCTCGATGAACTGGTCGCGATCGTCGCCGAGGTACGCGGTTGGTCGCAGGAGCAGGCGCAGTCCGAACGCAGCCGTACCGTCGAGATTCTCGCGGACAGGTTCGGTGTACGTATCGCTGCGCGAAGCGAAGAGGGTTGACGGCTTCACAAACTCAACACCGAGTAAACAATATCCTTAACCACGCCGTCGGTTGCCAGACGCTCGAGGATCGGGTCGAGGTCGCTGGGGGAACCGGCCAACAGATAGGTCCAGCCGTGGACGTCCTGCTGGACCAATTCTCGGGTGAGAAACGTGGCCTCGCCGACAACGTCCCGTGGCTTCAGTTCCCGGGCGGTCAGCACGACGGCCGATTTCCGCAGACTTTGCGAGTGGTAGGGATGCTCCTCGAGCTGCGTCACCTTGCTCAATCGCCTGACCTTGCGGACCATCTTGTCCTTGTCGGCCTCACTGCAATAGAAGGTCAACACGACGCTGCCGTCCACGCCGGCCCGCTCTTCGACGCCGTGGCCGACGACCGTGTCGATACTGACCCCTTCGTTGCTGAACGCCGAGGCGATGCTGGTCAGCGCTCCGGCACGGTCCAGCACGTGGGCCCGAAAGACCCAGTGACTCATCGCTGCATTGGTCATCCTGTTTGTCTCCCTGTGTCTTCGATAACCATCACCGGCGCCAATCGGCCCACGCGGCGCCGCAAGGCGGTTCGGATCGGCTCGCTCAGCGCCAGTGTGCCGCAAAGCACGATCGCGTCGACTTCGCATCCGGCGGCGACGAAGGCACTGCCGATCGCCTTGGCCACTCGATCGGCCGCGGCGTCGATTGCGTCTTGGTCGCTCTGTTCGATCTCCGTTATCTGTCGCAGATCGAGTTCTGAGCTATCGACGGTGTTGCCGCCGCGCACGGCCGCGACCGTGGTTCGGCTGCCGAGCTCTGCAACGATCAGACTGACGTCCTCCGCCGGTGACCCGATTGCTTCGGCGGCGCGCCGGACGACGGACTCGCGGCCGGATGTTTTGCTGTTCTGTGCTAACTCGTCTGGGGCACCGCTGCGCTTTGCCCCAGCCACCCGGCAATTCACGTCAGCCACCCGGGGCTTTACGTCAGCCACGCCTTTGCGCTGTGCGTAGACCGCACACAGGGCGACCGACGCCAGCCGGGTCTCCAGGCTGTCGGATCGCGAGAGGATGATGTACGGCACGGGAAATCCGACCGTGATGCTTGCCAGCGAGGCCGCGCCGAACTTGTTCATCGCCGCGATCGTCTTGTAGAGCACGTTGGCCGTGTCGATCCCCGGGCAGACCAGCACGTCGGCTCTGCCGACAACGTCTTCCGCGCCGGGCAAATCGGGTATCCCCTTCACGGCCGCGGAACTCGGGTCGGTAGCCAGATCGAACGACAACGGGCCACAAACCACGGCGTTCGACCAACGGCGCCGGGCCAGCGCCAGGCCGATCCGCGTGGAAGGCAACGACGCGATCTGCTTCTCGTTGGCCGAGAGGACCGCCACGCGCGGCCGCGGGATCCCCATCACGTTTTGCGCCACGTCCACGGCGTTGTGAATCAAGTCGACCAGGCGTCCGAAATTGCAGACCGTGGTGACGCCCGCATCGGTCATCAGCATCGGCCGCCCGCCGGCAAGCGGGGCCGCATCGAAAACGGTCGCCAGGCTCACCGTCGGCCGAATCGCCAGCGGGAGCATGTGCCGGTTGATGATCGGCGTGGAGATGCCGCCCTTGAGCACGATATCCACGCCGCCGGCCTCGATCAGTTCGACCGTGGCGGCAGCGATCTGCTGGTCGCCGTCGGCCGCCACGACGTCCTCGGCGGCGATTTCGATTCCCACCTCGTCCACGGCCGCCGAGATTCGGCCCTTATCGCCGACCAGCACGATCCGGTCGACGATGCCGTGGTCCCGAGCCGACTCGACCAGTCGCAGGTCCTCAACGCGATGCCCACCCGGCACAACGGCCGTCGACGCCGGAAGCTGACCGGCGACGTCGATCAGGTCGACCACCGTCTCCAATCGTTCCATCGGGCTACGCCGATTCGCTCTTGAGCGTCTCGTACATCTGAAGCGCCTTGTCGGGTTTCTCCAGGTCGTGGACCACGGCGCGAACGGCCTGGATCATTGCCACGGGGTTGTCGGCGGCGAAGATATTGCGGCCCATGTCCACGCCGGACGCTCCCTGGTCGATCGCCTTGTAGGCCAACTCCAACGCCTCCGGCTCGGGGATCTTCTTGCCGCCGGCGATCACGATCGGGACCGGGCAGGAGTTCGCAACCTGCTCGAAGTTCGGCTCGCAGTAGTACGTCTTGACGAACTGGGCACCCAGTTCGGCACACACCCGGCACGACATACTCAGGTACCTCGCGTCGCGAACCATCTCCTTGCCGACGGCCGTGATCGCCAACGTCGGCAGACCGTACCTCATGCCGGCGTCGATCGTGGAGGTCAGCACGTCGAGCGTTTCGTGCTCGTAGGTCGCACCGATGTAAGCCATCACCGACTGGGCCGACGCATTGAGCCGGATCGCGTCTTCTACGTCCACGCCGATCAACTCCTTGCTCAGGTCGGTCAGGATGGTAGCACCGGCACTGGTTCGCAAGGCAATCGGCTTCTGGCATTGCGGCGGAATCACCGTGCGGAGGATGCCCCGGGTACACATCAGCACGTCGGCGTAGGGGATCAGCGGCGTGATGCTCAGGTCGACCCGTTCCAGCCCGGAAGTCGGTCCCATGATATAGCCGTGATCGAACGCCAGCATCACAACCCGGCCCGTGGTGGGATTGAACAGTTGCGTCATGCGATGTTTCATGCCCCAATCGTAAGAGCCCGAACCTTTGACGTGGAACCCGGGGGTTTCCTGCGGGATACCGATTCCGAAGTCTTTTGCGCTCTTGTTACCGTCAGCGTCCGGCATGATCTCTTTCCTTTCAGTAGTTATTGTGTAGGGTGCGTGCAACGCACCTGTACTTGTACGGGATGTCGTGGTGCGTTTCACGCACCCTACGAATTCTCGCGCGACGCGGCGCCCTCGGCCATTCCGCGAAAAAACATGGCCATGGACGTTGCGCCGGGGTCTTGATGGCCGATGCTTCGCTCGCCGAGATTACGGGCGCGGCCAAAACGCGCCTGGAACTGTTTGGTCTTTTCGGCGCCGGCTTCGGCAGCGTCTGCCGCTTTGGCCAGGGCATCTGCCACGGACTCGCCGCCCGCCGCGGCGACCTTCAGCGCTTCGACGGCGGGGATCAGCGCATCGACCATGGTCTTGTCTCCGACTTTGGCCTTGCTGATCACGAGCAACTCGTCCAACCCCGCTTCAAAGATCGTGGCCAACAGTCGGGTGTCAATCCGGGTGGCGTCGCCGACCGACTCGGCGATCCCTTCCATCAGCGACCCCATCAGCGGCCCGGTCGAACCGGCGTCGATACTCTCGACCGACTCGGCGACCCCTTCGAGCATGGTCTGGATGCTGGTAGTGCTGCACTGGTCGATACCCTTCTCCAGCGCGTCCATCGCACGTCCCATCGCAACACCATGATCGCCGTCGCCGGTGGCGCAGTCCAATTCGCAAAGTCTGTCGACACCGCTTCGCACGTTGGCGGCGGCGGCACGAAACACGCTTGCCAGCCCGTCGTAATCAAGTCCTGTCGTCATTTCTCAAACAACCGTTTGTGCCGTTACTTCACGGTGTACGCAGGCGTGTCGCAAGGCGCGTCGAACAACGCGATCAGTTCGTCGTCCATCTTGGCCACGCACATCTGGAAACCGCCCATCTCCTGGACCGTCAGGAACTCGCCGACCATGGAACGAACCAGTTCGATCCCCTTCGCTTCGAGCAAGTTCTTAACCGCCCGCAGCACGATGCATTGTTCCATCAGCGTGGTCGCTCCGCAGCCGTTGATCATCACGAACAACTTATCGCCGGAGTTGACTTCCATGGTGTTGAGGATCTTATCGAGCATGATCCGGGCGGTTTCGTCGGCGCTGGCGAGTTTCATCACGCCGCCGCCGCCCTCTCCATGCTGGCCCATGCCGACTTCCATCTCATCGTCGGCCAGCTCGCCCAACGAGGCGCCGTTGGCCGGATGGGTGGCCGGTACCGCACCGACGATCAGCGTACGCATGTTTTCGTTGAACCGCTCGGCAATCGCCACGACCTCGTCAAGGCTCTTGCCCGCTTCGGCCGCGGCACCGGCAATCTTGTACAGCACCACGCAGCCGACTAAACCGCGGCGGTCTTCCAGCGGAGCGTCCTTGCCGGCAGAGATGTCTTCGTGGGTGAGGATCTTCTGCACGTTGATGCCCGCCTTGACGGCCTTGTTGAACGCCTTCTCGCCGGAGAGGACGTCGCCGGCATGATTCAGAATGATCAGCAGCGTCCCGGCGTCCCGCTTTGTGGCTTCCAAGGCCGCCACCACGGCCGGGGCTCCGGGGGCGGCGAAGATATCGCCGACGACGCTGGCGTCCAACGAGCCTTGCCCGACGCACCCGCTCAACGCCGGTTCGTGTCCCGCTCCGCCGAGCGTCACCAGCGCCACCTTATCGTCACTCTTGGGCGTCGCCCGCACGACGGTCTTACCCTCCAGCTTGACCTGCTTCTTATAAGCCTCGGCAAAGCCCTCGAGCAGTTCTACGGTCAGGTTCTCCGGGGCGTTGATGAACTTTTTCATCGGCATGCTTGGTCTCCTCTGAAATGGATGGTTCGCGGTGGGGCCGGCCTGGCAGGCCGTTATTCTGGCGGCCTAAAGGAGGCCGTGATTGGCCGCAATCCCGCAGTATATCACGGGGTTGTGGCGTTTCAAGTCTCTTTGCAGTTCGAGTAACCACGCGTGGGTCTCGTACCTCGACCCACCCTACGGATGACTCGCATCACGATTACTTGGCTTCGAGGTACTCGATCAGCGCACCGTCTTGCATGAAGTACGCAATCCGAACGCCTTCGACTGCGGTCAGCGGGCCGACCACGGGGTCTTTGCCTTCGAGCTCCGCGTCCAGGTCGTCGACGGCCCAGGATACGTGGGGCATCTTGGCCACCGGCGTATCGGCCAACGGGCTGTCCGGATGGAAACGGACCCATTCGACCTTGTTCGGATCGTTCGACGGGTCGGTCCCCCAGACCTTCAACGCCTCAAAGTACATTTCGCCCGGCTTCTCTTCCTCGGTAACCAGGCCAATATGGTGGAACTCTTTCATGCATCATTCCTTTCGCGCTAGTTGGAACTCGTGCCACAAACCACGCACCCTCCCGAACGAAGTCGGGGGGCGTTTCTCTCCACTGCCCACTTTCCACTGACTCCCGCTCAG
>JABMRB010000618.1 GCA_013202865.1 Candidatus Nealsoniibacteriota bacterium
CGAAGCACGAATGACGAATGACGAAAAGAAGACCAGTGGTAACGATGTCACCGTCCGCTTTTCGTCATTCGTTATTCGTGCTTCGTCATTTCCCCCGTCATTTGTCATTCGTGCTTCGTCATTTCCCCCGTCATTCCGCGCCAACAAGGCAGGGGACCGAGATCAGCGGCGACCAGGAAACGTCGATCCGCGTGTGCAGCCGGGAGGCAGCCTGGGCGTAGTCTGCGCGGTTGTCGACCAGCCGCGTTGCGACCGTGGCCAGTGGGATTCCTTGCGCTTCAAAGCACAATACCAGATCGCCGTCCGAATCGTGAACCACCGACGGCTTTTCGTCGAGCTGACGCCGGAACGTCTCTTGCAGCCGTGCGTCGCCGGCGTCACTGGAAGCGGGCGACGCTGTGCCGCCGTTATTCGAGGATTCTGGGCAGACCAACACCAGCCGTTGCGATCCCCCGCACTGCGGCAAGACGGGTGCGGCTGCTTCCAACAGCGAACCGAGCAAGTGGTTCGATTCCTGGTCGCTACGGGCTGTGTCATCGGCAGCGGGGGACGCTGTGTCGTCGGCAGCGGGGGACGCTGTGTCGAGCAGGAGTTCGGCGATGTTCATTTGGTTGAGCGTGCGGAAGACGGCCGTCCGTGCCGCGTCGCGCAACACTTCAGAGAACGGGCCGCGCAGATCGATTTTCTTTTCCAGCACGCCCCGCAGCCCACCATGTTGCATGAAGAACTCGTTGTGAAGCTGATGGTCGACCTCGGCGGCCAGTTGCGGAATCCTGTCGTGCAACGCTTCGGCCACCGACAAGTAGAACGCCCGCAAGGCGGGCGACGAGCCGTCCTGCTCCTGATCTGCAGTACCGCCCGAGGAGTCGGCCAGTTCGTCGGCCAGCACGGACAATTCCTGGCCCAGGTCCTTGAGTTGATCGACAATCGTCGACACCCGCTCGCGAATCGACCGCAGCAGCACGCAGGTCTGGTGCAGCATCGCCTGATCGAGACGGAACCGGAAGTACGTCACCCACTGCGGGTCGATTTCGGCTGTGCGTTGTCGGCCCAGCAAACGCCCGAACCAGCCGGGTGACTGGTCGCCGGCCTGCGTCGACGTAGCCAGCAGCACGTGCTCAAACTGGACTAGGGGCACCTGCATCCGCTGCAACGTCACGGCGGCCCTCTTACCCAGCGTATTCAGACGGTCGAGGACCCATTCGGTGGTCAGCCGGGTTTCACTGATGCTCGAGTTGGACCGCTCGGCCCGCTCCAGAATCCAGTCACGGATGGTCGCTTCGTGCCGGGCGACGAGTTCCTTGCCCGGCGCATCGAGTGCCTCTTGCAAGGAACCGTCGACTGCCGTGAGGAGGTTGTCGTTGTTGCTACGCGTTCCCAGCAGGTTGTTGATGGTGGTAAACAGATGGGACAACGACCCCCCCATTTCAGCTTCACCCTGGTCGCGTTTTCGCCGTGTGTTGTTTTGCGCCAGACGGGAGCGGAGATAGGATTCCGCTTCGTCCTCCGTGCCCACCTCGCTACGTACCAGTTCGCAGACTTCCGCAGTGAACCGGTCGAGGTCGAGCTGGAGTTCTTCGGCGCCGTCGGGCTCCGCCGTCTCCGATTCGGCATCGCCGCACCACCGGGTCACGACCTGACGGCAAAGGAGATTGGCTACGTTGGCGGGAAGCGTGCTCTGCGAGCAGCCGATCTGGCACAGCCCGAGAGTCCGCACGGTCGTCTCCGCCGGCGGCGAATCGTCGTCGGCCGTGTCCGTCGGCTCGGGATCTTCGCGGCATTTGTCGAAGAAGGTCCCCGCCGCGGTGACCTCGTTCAGATAAAGGTACTCCGCCACCGCATCGGTGGCGGCACCCATTTCAGACCCGCTGAGGTCGTCACCCAAGTGGATCAGGTAGGTGTCGTCGAACGCGCCGAGATTCTCGCCGCTTGTCTGCATGGGTACGGCCGGGTGGTCCGTCTGCCGGCCCACGCGGTTGTAGTGGTGCAATTCACCCAGGCAAGCGTAGGCGTTGGCGATCGCCAGATCCTTGGCGTCGCAGTTCCGCCCGGTGCCGTGGGTGAGGATCCCGCAAACGCCCTTCTCGGCAATTCCGAGGCTTGCCAGGACCATCCGCACCGCGTAGCCCATGTCGAGAACCATGCCGCTGCCCGTACCGCCCGAAATCGACGCCACGATGAAGACCCGTGGCGCATGGCTCTTGACGGGCATCCCAACGGCCGCCGCGGTGGCGGCCACCGCCTCGGGTGTCGTGATCGCTGAGATCGCCCGCCAGATACGATCGAAGAGCTTGTCCGAATGGTCCACCAGTGCCAGCCGTCCCAGCGGCCGCATCCCTTCGGTCTGCAACGAGCGGGGGATGTTGTAGAGCCATCGGCGGCTCAGCCATTGCAGAAACTGTTCCGAATCGGCACGGTAGTCCTGCCGCTTGCGAAGCGGCATCACCAGCGTGTCTTCCGAATCCAACGAGTGGCCTTCGCTGGCTTCGGTAGCCCGGGCAATCGTCTTCAGGTCGGTATCCACCAGCAGCATTCGCAACGCGGGAACGGCGGCCGGGTCGCCGAACCGATCCCGTAGCCGCCGGCTGAGCCGCTGCAGTGTTTGCATGCCCGTGCCACCAATTCCCAACACCAGCGTGGGCCGGAACCCGATCTCATCTTGCGGAATGTCCATCGCAGGCAGCGTCCGAACCGCCGCGACCGGTTTCGACGCCGTCAGCGGCGCCCGCTCGGGCTCGGCTAGCTCGGCCGCCGGCTGCATGGCCGGCAACGGGCCGCCTCCCGACGACGCCTGCCGTTGTGGAGTCCAGGGCTGAGTGTGCTGCGGTGTCCGCCTCGCAGAACCCGATCCGGTTGAATTCTGCGCGGCGGAACCCGCCGGACCGGACGCCAGGTTGAGCGGCTGGGGTGACTTCGCCTTCGAGAGATTCTCGACCATCTCGCGGCAACTGCCGTAACGCTGGCTCGGGTCCTTCGACAGCGCCCGGGCGATGATCAACTGGTCGTGTGCCGGCAGCGGCGTCAGGCGAGGGCTGCCGTGGAGATGTTGCGAGATCAACTGCGAGGGCGTCTTGCCGCAGAACGGCGGCAGCCCCGTGAGCAATTCCTGGTACGTGATGGCCAGACTGTATTGATCGCTGTGCCTGCTGGGGCGACCATCGAACACCTCGGGCGAGGCGTACATCGGCGTCATCCCACCCATCAACGACATCGTCGAGTTCTGCACGTCTTTGACGAGTCCGAAATCCGCCACCTTGACC
>JABMRB010000619.1 GCA_013202865.1 Candidatus Nealsoniibacteriota bacterium
ACCGGCGCATGGGAGACTACGGCATGGAGCCCTGGCGCCGCACGGGACGATACACCTGGTGGGTCAACGGCCGGGAGATCTTGAAGTGGGGTGGAAAAGACACGCGTGGCGATATGCCGCTGAAGGCCAAGGTCCAGCTCAACAAGGGCAAGAACCACTTCTTCGCAAAGTTCACCAACAACCGCCATGCCTACGGGTTTGCGTTCGCCATTCACGGAATGCACCCCAACCTTCGTCACGAACGCGGGTTTGAAGGCTTGTGGCGACAACTGGAAATCAACAAGGCGACCGACCTGCCGTACTATCGCGAACGCCCGGAATCGCCCGAGTGGTTCGTCAAGAAGAACGGCTGGCTGGAGTCGCTCGTTGCTACCCGAGACAACGTGGCGCAGAAGCCCGAAGGCGCGAACGCGTTTCAGTCGATCTGGACCGTCCTTTACGCAGCTTTTGACGCGCCCCGGGAACGTCACGAGATCACGCTCGCCGAGACCTTCTGCGGCAAGAACACGGCCGAGTTGTTCGGCAAGAAGGGCGACGATTTCGACCGGTGGTTGAAGGCCCGGTTTGTCGACGGTGCCGCCCGTATCGTGCCCGTGCCGCAGTCGCTCCGAGGCGACGTGCCGCTTCGGGAGGTCATCGCAGGGTGTACCGACCTCATTCGCTACCAGGATTCCCTCGAGCGTCTGGCGGCCGTGCGGTTCCATCCCGAACCGATGGCCGGCGTGGAACACGCAGCAAAGGATTCCAAGGGCCGGATCGTGCCGGCCATCGAAAAAGCGTTGGAGAAGTATCCCACGTCGCCCGCAGGCGACCGTCACACGACACGGCTGACCGGATTGCAGCCGGAGATCGAACCGCTGCTCGAGCAGATCGCTTCCACGGGCGATCCGATGGTCGCCGACGTCTTCATGGCCGCCGAGCGGTTGGACAAGATGTGGGACGAGACCATCGGCGAACTGCCGGAACTTCTGTTCCTCGAGCGGCCGACCTACGGTTACGACTCGATGATGTTCGTCAACGCCGGCACGGACAAAGCATCCATTCGGGTATACAGCCCGAAAACGAAACAGATCCGCACGATTGTCGACAAGCCCGGCCCGGTCCACGTCATTAACTTGTCCTGGGACGGAAAGACCATCTATATCGGCGGCGGCGGCAGAGTCAGCGCCGTGGACGTCGACGGAAGCAACTTGCGGGTCCTCCAATCGGGTCAATCGCCGTCTGAGATGCCCGACGGCCGCCTGGTCTTCTTCGATAATGAGGCCGGCAAATCACCCTGCAAGGCCGATGGGCCGCGGCAGCTGCTGTTTATCTGCGATCCGGACGGCTCCCGCAGGAGAGTTGTCTCGGCGAACCTGACCATCGATACGTCGCCAAGCGTGATGAGTTGCGGCAAGATCATCTTCACCCGCTGGGACTACGGCGTGAACAAGAACGTCTTCAACCGCCACGCGCTCTGGATGCAAAATCCCGACGGTACCAGCCTGGATCTCTTCTTCGGCAATACGGTGATCGATCCCCGATCGATGGGCCGGCCCCGCCAGATTCCCGGTCGGCCGGAAGCGATCACCGTTTTCGGCCCGCATCACGCACACCTTACCGGGCTGGTCGGCATGGTCTACAACGGCAACGGCAAGGAAGCGGCCGACGGCATCGGATTCCGTCGACTGACGCGCGATACGGCCTCGGTAGGCGACCGCCCGCCCGTCTACGCCTACCAGGACCCACAGCCGCTGAACGAACAACTCTTTCTCGTCTCGTACGGCGGACGTCCCGACCACAAGGTTGGCCTCTATCTACTGGATCGGTCGGGCAATAAGAAATGCATCCTGGAAACGGCCGGCAGTGTGGGTGTGCATTCGCCGCAAGTCTTTGGTGCCCGGCCCAGGCCGCCGGTCATTCCGGACCGCAGCCGGGTAGCCGATTGGAGCCCCAACGCCGACCTGTTCGAGCAGATGCTCAACGACCCGGACTGGAGCCAGAAAGCGACCATGCTGTTGCACGACGTCTACCTGGGAATCGAGCCGGAAATCGAGCGCGGCCGTGCCGGGTACCTCGCCGTCATGGAGCAGGTGATCCAGGCCGACGGCCGGGGCGGTTCCATGGGCGTCGGCACGATCTGGTACGCCAACCGGGTCGTCGGGCTTGTCCCGATCGAGGAAGACGGCTCGGCCCATTTCGAGGTGCCCGCCTTGCGCAGCCTCTACTTCCACGTGCTCGACAAACAGGGCCGCATGCTGATGACCCAAGGGTCTGATTTCCATGCCATGCCGGGCGAATACCGCAGTTGCGTCGGCTGTCACGAACAGCGCAAGGGCATCGATACGCCCCCGGATGCCGCCAAGTCGCCGATCGCCGCACGCCGAGCACCGGTGCGCCCCGAGATGCCCGAGTGGGGAACCAACGGCATCATTGAATACGAGGTTACCGTGCAGCCCATCCTGGATAAGTACTGCATCGAATGCCACGCCGGGGCGAAACCCGACGCCAATCTCAATCTGACCGGCGACCGGACGACCGTTTACAACATGTCCTACATGGAACTGACCGACCGGTCCCTCGTCCACTTCGCACCGGGTACCGGCAGCACCCATGCCCAGCCCACCAACGAC
>JABMRB010000620.1 GCA_013202865.1 Candidatus Nealsoniibacteriota bacterium
ATTCTGATCCATCGTCGAGTGCCTGTAGGAGGAGAATCGTAAATTGCCGACTGCAAATTGTCGGTGACCAGCCCGCAAGTGGGCCGGTCACGCTCTCTTCGCGCCCGCCTTGCGGAGCGATTCGATCTGCTGCTTGGCGGCGGCGGCTTGACGCATCAGGGTGGTGCTCTTGCTGTTGCGGGCCGCCTGTATGGCGAGATCTGCCAGCCGGGCGGCCTCGTCCCACTGCTTTGCCGCAATCGTCTCCTCAATGAGCTTCAATGTGGCGACGGCGATACCGCGCTGACCGCTGAGCCCCCGGGCCGTCTTGCTCATCGCTTCCATCGCGGCCCCTTTCATGCCCGCTGCATCGATAGCAAAAAACTCCGCCATCCGCTCGATCGCTTCAATCGCGACGCCCGGGTCACCCGAGGCGATCGCCAAATCGCGGGCCTCGCGCAACATCGCAAAACGCTTCGCCTCGTCGTCGGTATCCAGGCGTGCCCGGGCGATGAGCTGTCGGGCCAGGGCGGCCTTTTTCGCGCCGGTGGTGGCCTCGGCGTACGGTCCGGCGAACATGGCTCGAACTGCATTGACCGCCTGCTGCACCTCCGCTTGATCGGTCGGCGCCGGCGGCTTGGGCACACCTCCACCGCCGGCGGAGGCGGGCGTCGCACTGAGTTCCGGCATCAATGCTTTGACGTCGATCCCCCCGCGGGCGGCCTGTTCCCAGTATTGTTGGGCACGCTGCCGGTCGCCGTCGGGGTCGACTGCCAGGAAGGTTCCGATCAGTGCCTTGGCTCCCGGCTCGTTGGGGAAACATTCCTTGACGATCGCCATCACGAGCACCGTGGGGATGTCCTCGATGGCGTATCGTCGATTCCGCCCGGCCGCCCTGATGATCAGGTGTTGGGCACTAGATTCCACGACCGCCACGCGGGTATCCATCACGGCCAATTCTTGCGTTGCTTCGAGCGTGGCGACGCTCCGGCTCATGCCGTCCCAGAACTGTCCGATATAGTCGTGCATCAGTTCCAGCCGGGCGACCTGCGCCTTCTCTTCCGGGGTCTGCGCGTTGGGCCGGGCCGCATCCAGATATTTCTTTGCCGCCTCGACGTTGCGGCCGGACATGGCTGAGCGCACCTGCGAAACGTCCTTCGTGAACGTTGCCTGCTTTTGCCGGTCGATCTGGGTCGGCAGTGGCGGGTTAGCGGGCGTGGGCGGATCGGGGTTCGACGGCGGATTCTCCACGGGCGGATTGACCGGTGTTTCTGGCTGCTCCGGCGGATCGGTCGGTTGTTGCGGCGTCGACGGCGATTCTTCGGGCGGTTGTTGCGACGTCTCGGGGGGCTGCGGGTTGTCGGGCGTCTTTGAATCAACCGGCGTCACCGAGTCGTCGTCGGCGTTGTCGGTCTGGCTCTGAACGACCGGCTGTGGGCGGCGTGATTGCCAGAAGGCATACCCGGCGAAGCAGGCCGCGGCCAGCAGCAACATGGCCGAGAGTGCCGTGGAGATGCGCGGCTTGGCGGCTTTCGCTTGTGGGACCATGCCGCCGACGGGAATCGGTGTACCGACGGGAAGTTGCGCGGCGTCGGCCTGCGGTTGCATAGTCGCCGGTCCGGCGGAGCCGAGGCCTGCGGGTGTCGGCACTCCCAACGGCGTCGGCGCAGAACTCCACCCCTGTGTCGCGCCCGGATTGCCGGGCGCCTGAGGTGCCGGGCTCGGCTGGGGCGTGGCGGCGGTGTATGCTCCCGGCGGAGCCATCGGATCGGGTGCCGTTTGGTTCTCCATGCCGGTCGGCCCGGTCGGCGCCGTCGGCGCCGTCGGTTGCTGAGTGGCTTGGGTGAGTCCGTCCATGTCCGCGCCGCTTTGGGCGGCGGCGGGCGATTGACTGCTCAGCGTCGGGGTCGAATAGCCGGAGAAGAACGATGCCGGCTGCCCGTCTGACTGCGGTTGCGGCGTATCCATTCCGGGGGGAACTGCCATATTGGACGGAAAAACACCCCCGACAGCCGGTTGCTGCGGCGCGGGCTGTTGTGGTGGGTCGGCCGGCAGGCTGGCGTCGTAGGTTGCCTTGCTGGTCGGGTCCAACAGGCAGGCCTTTGCGGCGCCGAGCTGGTCGAGCAGGCGGCCCCAATCGGCCAACCGGCCTCCAGGTCGAATCTTCCGCAGCTTGGCCATCAGCATGTCGGCGGCATGGGCGATCGACTCCGGATTGCTCTCTCGGCGACTCAGCCCCAGCAAGGAGTAATGGTCGAGCGGCCGCGTGGGCTCGGTAATTTCGAGCCACTGGGCGTAGGGGTCGAACGAGTCTGGCACGACGGCTCTCGAGGGTTGGCGGGAGATGTGGCACGAGGAAGGTAATACTCTATTATCAAACCTGCCCCGATAACTGCAAGGAGAAATCCGGCCGCGGAGGCCCGTTTGGCAGTTTTTGACGTTACGCGTCCCCCCAAGCGAGGGAAAGCGCGGGTTCGGTGGGGCTCCTCAGCGTCTGATGCAGAGGATATGCTTGGCGATGGCTGGATTCGCAAGAATTCAGTTGTAGTGCGAAAGACCGAATTCTTGCGAATCCGGCTACGAAATCAGTGACAGCCAGGAACTATGTGGGGTGCCAGAGCGTCTGATTGCCGGAGAAAGGGTTGCGGTCGCTCTGCGCCCGGATGCCGTGGAAGACTGATGACGCCCGCCCCCCCGCAACCTCTAGGGAGATCGGAATGAAATTGGTGATTTGCACGCTTTGGCTAGTCTTTGCGGGCTTCAGTGCGAGTGCTCAATCGGGCGAGAAAGCCGGAGGGCAGAAGGATGACGACAAAGTGCAGGCGGTAATCAACGAACTCGACAAGCTCTGCCGCGAGGGCGGAGTTCCCATGCTCGGGCCGGAAAAGGCCAAACGGCTGGCCGAACTGGTCCGCAAGGCGAAGCCGCGGAAGGTCGTCGAGTGTGGCACGGCCCTGGGCTACTCGGGGCTCTGGATCGCTCGGGAGTTGAAGAATGCCGGCGGCGGTGAACTGGTTACGATCGAGATCAGCGCGGAACGGGCGAAGCGTGCCGAGGGCTTCTTTCGCAAGGCGGGCCTGAGCGAGTTCGTCACCGTCAAGGTGGGCGACGCCCGGCAGGTCGCCAAAGAGATCAAGGGCCCGGTCGATTTCGTTTTCATCGACTGCGGCTTTGCGAACTACCTGCCGTGCCTGAAGGGCTTGCAGAAGGAACTCGCACCCGGCGCGACGATCGTGGCCGACAATGCGGGCATCGGCGCCGCCGGCATGAAGGACTACCTCGAAGAAGTCCGCTCGAAGTATAAG
>JABMRB010000621.1 GCA_013202865.1 Candidatus Nealsoniibacteriota bacterium
CCGAATGTGTCAAGTGTCAAGCGGGGCATGGCGCGGCGCCAGGTAAGGTGGCAATAGCCACTCCCGTGGCGTCCAAACTGGCCATTCGTCTAAGTCATTGCTATGGCGTGACTTGCTGCTTCGGGCTGGAAGTGTCTAATTGGAAGAGTTGACCCCCATTCCTGATGACGTTCGTTCGACATCGACCAGTTCCCTCCTTGAAAGAACGATGCCCGCGCCCGATATGAACGGTCTCACTCTATCCCCGATTGCCGGGCGGCCACAACCCCAGAATCGGCACTCCCCTCGGTTTCGCTCAGCCGTCCGCGGCCGTTCGATAGTGCCACATCTCGTCGAGCATGGCCTCGACGTTCTCTAGCGGTACGTCGCCGGCTACTTCGCCGCGTTGGATCAGGCCGCCGTTGGATCGGGCGTAGGTGTCGACGTCGGCGCGGACGGCCTGGCGGACGTCGTCGGGTGTGCCGCGCGGCAAGGTCCATTGGCGGTCCAGGTCGCCTAACAGGCAGACCTTGCCGGCGATCAACGAACTGAGTGTTTCCCGGGTCATGCAGTTGCACTGCGGATTGATCACCTCGACGCCGATCTCGATCAGGTCGGGGATGATCTCTTCGATTACGCCGTCGCTATGGAACCAGACGTGCTTCCGGGCGTCGCGGACGATCTGGAACATTCGGGCGTAGGCCGGCTTGAAGAAGTCGCGCCAGAGTTGGGGGCCGATCAGTAGGGCTTGCTGCGTACCCCAGTCGTCGCGGAAGTGGACGCCGTCGAGACCGTCGAGCGCGGCCAGGCGGTGCAGCCGACGCAGGATGACCTCTAGAATCACGTCGCGCAGCCGGGCACACTGCTGCGGGTCGACCAGCATGTCTTCGTTGATCGACTGGAACCCGTGCAGGTAGTACATCCGCTGCCAGAGCGTGTCGCCGTCGGCCAGTGTGTAGCGCTCGCCGGCGTTGGTTTCGATACGCTCGGCGATCTGCTCGATAAGCTCGTCGGTGGCGGTGTCGGGCGGTTGGTAGTCGTCGATCGCCTGGAAGTCGGCCAAGGGATGGTGCGTGACCTGCCCCTTATGCTCGTCGGTGTGCCGGACCCAAAGGCTTCCCCAGGGATCGCGGCTGGGCAGGTCGATCTCGGGCCCGAACTCGCCGTAGGTGGCGCTGCCCACTTCGACCAGATCCTGCGGATACTCTTGGTAGAGCCGCTCGATTTTTTCGCCGTACCGCAGGCGAGCCCCGGGAAGGGTGACATGCATCAGGGCGGGCCGATCGGGCCCGGTCATCTCGATCGCTCGGGTTACGCGTTGTCGACTGTTCACTGTCGGGGGTGGTGTGAAGGAGATGCGATCTAGGTACGTAGCTGTCTCGCTCCGCGAGACGAAGCTGCATCTGTAGCCACGGTCGCCAGACCGTGGGAGTCTCGCACTCTGGCGAGTGCAGCTACATCTTGCGGAGCAAGATGGCTACTCTTTAGGTTGACCATTGTAACACCCCGCCCCCCTCTGTCTAGCGAGTGAGGATTTCTGGAGGTTTTCCTGAGCCCGACGGGCCGATATACTGTAGCTGTACCGGTATCGAAGTCTTCAGCCCGTGGAGGTCGGCAGTGAGAGCGATGCAATTGGTTTTGGCGGCGATCGGCGTGATGGTGTCGTGCTATGGGGCGGCGGCCGAGCCCGGGCCGGTTGGTCTTGACGGGGCGAAGTGGATCTGGGCAATGCCGGGGTCCGGCGGGAGGCTGGCGTCGATGCCGGCCGGGGCACACTACTTCCGCGCGGACTTGAAGCTTCCGGAAAATGCCCAGGTGAAATCTGCCGAGGTGATCGCCACGGCCGACAACTTGCTGGTGATGTGGTGATGTATCTCAACGGCCTGAGCGTCGGCGAGAGCAAGGTCGACAACAATGCGTGGAAGAGCCCGCTGCGGTTCGACGTAACCCGGCTGCTCGTGCCGGGCCGCAACGTCGTGGCGATCGAGGCGGTCAACACGCTTCCCGGGCCGGCGGGGCTGATCGTGAAATTGGTGGTTCGGCTGGCCGACGGTCGGCAGATCGTGTTTGTCAGCGATGCGACGTGGCGGTACGACGGCAAGGAGCGACCCAACTGGCAGCAGCCCAATTTCGACGACGCACACTGGCGTGCCGCGCACATCGTCGGCGAGTACGGTGCCGCGCCATGGAACAAGATCGCGGTCGCTGCCAAGGTGCAACCGGCCGGAGGAGCGGTCGGCAAGGTCCACGAAGCGGGCCGCCGCGCACTGATGCAGGCCGTCAAGCAGGGCTGGACCGGTGCGATTGTGGAAGAGACGCCGCCGCCGGACTACGCCTGGCCCGGTGCGATTGCGTTTGTCAGCGAAGATTGCAGCCTCTATCGGCCGTTGCAGCCCGCCCGCGGGGCCGCCGATAGCCTGACGGTGACCATCTTCAACCCGCGCAAGTCGCGGTCGTTCCCCGAGCACGACCTGCCCGCCCCGATGAAGGTCGGGCGCAAGCTCTGCGTGCTGAGTCCGGCGCGGCCGGGCGTCAAGCCGCGGGTGCTTTGCGACGCGGGGCGGGGTGCGATCGGGTCGCCCAGCGTGTCGTTCGACGGCAAGTGGATCTACGTTTCGATGGCCCGCGACGGCGATCCGCTGTTCCATATCTACCGTCTGCCCGCCGCCGGTGGTCCGCCGCAGCAACTCTCCGACGGCCCGTTCCACGACATCGACCCGGCCGAACTGCCCGACGGACGCATCGTCTTCACGTCGACGCGTGCCCGGGCGATCGTGCCTCATCTGATCCGTTCGGTGCCGGTCGATCCGGAGGCTTCGCCGGTGGCGGAGCTCACGGCGGCGATTAGCGCAACGCATCGGTGTTGGGGCGGACATCCCGGGCCGGAGAACCGCGCCG
This sequence comes from Candidatus Nealsoniibacteriota bacterium, assembly GCA_013202865.1. Classification (GTDB taxonomy): domain Bacteria; phylum Planctomycetota; class Planctomycetia; order Pirellulales; family Thermoguttaceae; genus JABMRB01. Next base: position 2,878 of record JABMRB010000621.1, read on the forward strand.
CGCAGATCCTCTCGATGGTCTGCCGCGACGGCAAGTACGAGCCGCGAATCCGCGCCGCATTGCTGCGTTACCGCGCTAAGAAGACCGACATCCCACGCGTGTTCGACACGGGGATCCCGGTGGTCCTGAAGCTGCCGCTGAAGCACTGGGTCTGTTTCTTCCTCGCACGAACGCTGGGTAATCTGGCCGATCCGCAGTCGACCGATACGCTGATCGCGGCCCTCGAACAGGAACCGCCCGAGGCGGCCACGGGGCGTCCCGATCCGCTTGGGTCCGGCGTGCTCTTCCTGCACAACGACCTGACGCCCTGCTGGCGGGCCGCCGTGGCATGGGCCGTGGGACAGATCGGCGAACGGCGCGCCACGGGCGCGCTACTCGGGGTCGTCGGCGATCTAAAGAACGCACACGTCACGCGGCCGCAGAAGCCCTCGGCCGCATCGCCGATCCGGCCGCCGCGCAGCCGATCCGCAACCTCGCGGCCAACTACCCGGAGGTCTCCACGCGCCGCGCGTTGCTGCAGTCCTGCGAGCGTTGCGAACGTCGGGGCCGAACCGCCGCGGGCTGGGGGCAGAACACGGTTAGGCGTTAGCGTCTGTCATGGTGGGCCGGAATGTTCTTCCGCTAGGAAATGACCAAGGTTCTGGCGATTGGTGAGATTCCGGATGCTGTCGCCACCTTAACGCCTAACGTCGGTCTGACCCTAGATCCTACGATGGCACCAAATACGACGCGTTTGTTGAGTATGGATCCTACCTTCTCAGTTGTTCCGCATGTGGCGGAGTTATTATATGCACCAGCTACTGCGCTATTGCCGAGGGAGACAAGAAGTTCTGTCGTGTCTATCGTGCGCGAGGTAAGCCCCGCCTTCCATGAGATTACGAAGATGAAGAACTGTTCGTTGAAGGCATTGGTGAAGAAATCTCCGGTGAAGTAAGTGAGTTGGCGTATCAAGGTGTTTGTTTGAGGATTGAGTGGCCACAGAGGGCAGCCAATGGCTGACGCGAAGGAAGTCCGGCGTCAGAGTTGGCTCAGGTCTTGTTTCTTGTCTTTCGCTCTGGAGAGTTCCAGGGACAGCATGCAGAACTATTGGCAGGGAAACGTGGGTGGCCGCGGTGATTCTGCGGAGTTGACGTTGCGATTTGCCCCGGCCACCCCCGTGATCCCCCCGATACACTCTCATGTTGCGATCGGCGGCGGTTTGGTGATAATGGGTGGTGGTGGGTGAACGGGGTTTGTTCGTCAACGAAGGAGATTGACGCATGGGACTACACAGAAAGACAAATAGAATCGTGTTGATAGGGATCTTCGCCACCGCAGCGTTGCTCTGCTGTGTGGCGACGGCGGAGACGGCCGACGAGATCTTGCAAGCCACCGGTGTGCAAGGTGGACTGGTCGTTCACGTCGGTTGTGGCGATGGGCGATTGACTGCGACGTTGGGTGCCCGCGATTCCTATCTGGTGCATGGACTCGACAGCGATGCGGAGAACGTTCGCAACGCACGCGAGCACGTCCGGTCGCTGGGTATCTATGGCACGAAGGTGGCGATCGACCGGTTCGATGGGCGGCGGCTGCCCTACGCCGAGAACCTCGTCAACCTGCTCGTGGCCGAGGACCTCGCCGACGTGACCGCGGCCGAGGTCACCCGGGTGCTTTCTCCCGGCGGTGTCGCACACATCAAGCAGAACGGCCAATGGACCACGCGGACCAAGCCCCGGCCGAAGGAGATCGACGAGTGGACGCACTACCTGCACGACGCCGATAACAACGCCGTGGCGCGAGACACGGTCGTCGGGCCGCCGCAACGCAGCCAGTGGATCGCCGGGCCGCGATGGGGTCGAAGCCACGACTTCCTGGCCAGCGTCAGTGCGATGGTCTCGGCCGGCGGGCGGATCTTTTATATTGTCGACGAAGGGCCGATCGCGGCCGTGGCGGCCGAACCCAAGTGGATGCTCGCCGCACGCGACGCGTTCAGCGGCGTGCTGCTGTGGAAGCGGCCCGTCGGACCGTGGGAAGGTCACCTGCGAGGGTTCCGCAGCGGACCGACCGAGTTGGCCCGGCGACTGGTGGCCGTCGGCGATAAGGTTTACGTCACGCTCGGTTACGGCAAGCCGGTCACCGCGCTGGACGCCGCTACCGGCGCCACGCTGCGGACGTTCGACGAGACGGCCGGGGCGCTGGAGATCGTGCTCCATGGCGGCACGCTGTTTACCGTGGTCGGCGACCGCACGCCGGACAACACGGCCGGGGCCGCGAAGCCGGTCAATCCGCAGAAGATCTGGCACTGGTGGTCGATCTACGAAGACACGCCGCCCGAGAAACATCTCGTGGCGATCCGCGCGGCCACGGGCGACGTGCTTTGGAAGAAGGACGACGCCGATACGGTCGAACTGATGCCCACGAC
>JABMRB010000622.1 GCA_013202865.1 Candidatus Nealsoniibacteriota bacterium
ATACCACTACGACCCGTACGGCAAGGTAACGGTCCTCAACGGCGCCGAGGACGCCGACGAAAGCGTATCCGAATGGAGCGTCGACGCCGACAACCAGAGCGACTACCACAACCCCTACCTCTACACCGGCCGCCGCCTCGATGAAGAAACCGGCCTGCAGTATTCCCGCGCCCGATACTACAACACGACGTTGGGGCGGTTCATCAACCGCGATCCAGGCGGATATCCCATGGGGGATATGAATCTGTATGGGTACGTGGGGGGTCGGCCGACAACTCACGTAGACCCGATGGGACTCAAGGAGATCGGCGGCGGGGCGTACGGAGATTGGGAGATAACACAGACCAATTTGGACTACATAGCGCCGTTGGTCTTCGCAGGACGGCCGGAACGTTGGTTTAAGAGCGAGGTAGACATCTATTTTAGCCCAAATCCGAGGACCATATGTTGCGACGAGATCGCTTTCATGCAAGCCGTCCAAATCTGGAACAACGCAGAACACGCGGTTCACAATTGGACATACAACCGTACAGAGCAGCCGCGCTATACCAGCACGGGATGGCATATTGACGCGAGTAGCGGCGATGTTGTCCCATGGTACGGATATGACGAAAATGGCCCAGAAAACGCTGACCCCGCGCACCCCAATTGGATTGCTTTCCCGTGGAGATCGGCGGATCCACTCGAGCACGCCGGATTGCACGACAATCCTAGGGGGCTCAAGGTCGATCTGAATACCACGTGGAGTTTCGAAAGCGTGGCAATTTGCAAGAGAGGAGATGATCAAGGAAAGGTGTACGGCGCGATTTACTGGGGCTTCGATGTTGACGCCGACGGCAAGGTGACGTCCCACGCCAATTACACCGCCGAGGTGAATAGCTATGAGTTTGAGTACGCTATGAATATGTGGAACGAGCAGGCTCTTGGGCCGGAAGAACAAAGGACCCATCCGAATCAGGCGCCGCTCGACATCGACTTCTGGGGGCAGATCGAGGCGGGGGGGTGTTGCCGTCCGAATCCCTAAAGGCGATTGGAGCACAGCGGCAGGCCCCGGAATCGCGACCGAAGATAAGTACGAAACGGGCGGGCTGTGGCACGCGCTGTCCGGCAATTATCATTACAAATGGATCTCACAGGATCCCACAACGAGGTGATTCCATGGCAACTAGGCAATACCGAACCGGCCGCTTTGTGTGGCAATTCGCGATGGTTGCCCTGAGCGTTTTCGCGCTTAAGGTGCCGATCTGCGGCGCGTCTGAGAACGGCGAGACCGCGCCGCCAGTCGGCATGACGCCCAGACTTCAGGAGGCCGCCAAGGAGGGGCTGGGCGGCGCGTGGCGCGCGCTTGGGGATGAGGATCTGTCTGCCGAGGAGGTCCGGGCGGTGGAAGCGTACGTGAGACGACACCCGGACGTTTCGTCTTTCGCGTTCCTGATGACGCTCAGCGAACAGGTGCCCGATGCACATGCCAAGATTCCCGACAAGACCAAGGCTGCAGTTCTCTGCGACGCATTGGAGAAGTGTGTTTGCGTGAACTGGTTTGGGGTCCTCCGTCCACGGCGCTCGTATGACGACCTTGCAGCGAAGCAACTTCTGGCAGTTGGGAAAGAAGCGTTGCCTCGTTTGGAGCGGATGCTGAAGAACAAGAAAGAAGCCATGCTGGCTGGAAGCATAGACGCCACCTATTCCACCGCATTCAAGTATCGGCGAGCAGATTTCGCCTACCGATACATTATGTTGCTGCGTGATGAAGAACCGAGTTTCTCTACCGACCCCAAGAAACGAGACAAACTGATTGCAGAGTTGCAGAAGAAGTTGAAAGAGGAGCGAGAGAACCCGAATCCGCAACGAGATCCACTCCCGGGATATATGGATAAGACCGCGCTGCCGGTCGGCATGACGTTCAGGCTTCAGGAGGCCGTCAAGGAGGGGCGGGCGGGCAGGAACTTCGGGGTGTGGCGAGCGTTTGGGAAAGTGCCCCTGTCTGCCGGGGAGGTTCTGGCCGTGGAGACGTATGTACGAGAACAGCCGGATGTTTCCTCTTTCGTGTTATTGATGGCCCTCAGCGAAGAGGTGCCCGAGGCATATAGCAAGATTGCCGACAAGACAAAGGCCGCAATCCTCTGCGACACATTGGAGAAGTCCGTTTGGCTGAACAAGTTTGGGAACCTCCTGCCACAGGACTCCTATCACGGCCGCCCAGCCAAGGCACTTCTGGCAGTTGGAAAAGAAGCCATGCCCGGCTTGGAGCGGTTGCTGACAAACAAGAAAGAAGCCCCAATAGCCGGGGCTGTCGAGTCTACGTATTTCAGCAAGTTCAAGTACCGCCGAGCGGACTTTGCCTACCGGTACATCATGTTGCTGCGTGGCGAAGAACCGAGCTTTCCGACCGATCCCAAGGACCGTGACAAGCTGATTGCAGAGTTGCAGAAGAAGTTGAAAGAAGAACGAAACACGAATTCCGGGGACACCGAATTACCGAATAACCGGGGTCAGGCCGGGATTAGGGAATAAGTGTTGGGGGTCAGGAAATCCGAAATCCGGGGACAGTATACTAGTTTCTTAAGTATTGGGGGTCAGAGCGCACTTTGTCATTAGGGACCAAAGAGGTCGCGTTCGGAGAAGACTAGACGGCATGCAAACGCACGGCACAGCCAACGAGATCACGCACACCGGCACCTACGACGGCCTCGACCGCTTCGGCCGCGTCAAGGACCAGTATTGGGTCCAGCCGCAAGTGGCTCCCGCCGAGGACGTGCCGATCGACCGATTCGCCTATACCCACGACTACGCCTCCAACCGGCTGACTCGCGATAATCAAGTCGGCAGTCACCTGGACGAGAAGTACACCTACGACGGCCTGCACCGGCTGACCGACGCCGACCGCGGGACGCTCAGCGGCGGGAACATAACCACCAAGAAGTTCGAGCAGAACTGGTCGCTCGACGCGATGGGCAACTGGACCGGCTTCAGCGACGATCAGGACGGCAACGGCTTTGAACTCGTGCAGCCGCGTTACCACAACACGGTCAACGAAATCGACGGCAACAGCGGCGATCCGATCGATGCCACCACCGGCATCAATTGGTACGACCCGACCTATGACGCGGCCGGCAACATGCAGACCGGTCCGAAACCGGGCGCAGAGAAAGACGACGACGAGGACGGCCGCAAACACAAGTACACTTTCGACGCCTGGAACCGGCTGGTCAAGGTGCAGGAATCGGCGACGGACGAGGAGTCGTGGGCGAACGTGGCCGAGTACGAGTACGACAGTCTGGGCCGGCGGATCGTGAAGTTTCTTGACGCTCGCGAGAGCGGCGCCGAAACGCGTCATTACTATTACGTCGGTCAGCAGATGGTCATGGAGCGCAAGGGTTCGCTCGACGCGAGCCTCGTCGACACGATCGTCAGCGCCCCGATCGAGCGATACCTCTACCACCCGTACTACATCGACGCGCCGGCGATCCGCTGGCACGACGCCAACGAAGACGGGGACTTCGACGACGCCAACGAGGAGCAGTGCTACACGCACGACGCGAACTACAACGTAACGGCCCTGTTGAACGACGACGGCGACGTACTGGAGCGATACCACTACGACCCCTACGGCAAGGTGTCGATTCTCAACGGCGGCAGCGAGGACGAAGACGGCGACGAGTGGACGCTCGAAGACTCCGACGGCGAAGGCCAAGACGGCGACGGCGTCTCCGACTACCACAACCCCTACCTCTACACGGGCCGCCGCCTGGATGAAGAAACCGGCCTGCAGTATTCCCGCGCCCGCTACTACCACGCCACGCTGGGCCGGTTCATGCAACGCGATCCGATGGTGTCCGGGTTTCCAGACTTTCAAGTCGATCCATTGCTGGGAACGGAAGCGCTTCGTTCTCAGGTTCCCGAAGTTATGCCAGTAGATCAGGACTTACTGGGAGGCTTGGCTTGGAATGCGCTCCCCGCCGGTGTACTATCAGCGATGGAACTGGAGGATAGCATTTCGCAACTGAAGATAAGAAATCAACAACAGACTATTGGGGGATCGTCTCGACTATCATCGACGGGGCTGGAGGATGCCATTTTGCGACTGAGGGCAGCAATTCAACAACAGCCTATTGAGGAATCGTCTGGTGTAGGGCATGACGTGCAGGAATCAATGGGGGAGGCGGGAGAATTCTACGAATATGCCCAATCCAATCCGATCATCAACACGGATCCTTCCGGTCTAAGGCCTGTCTGTGGCTACTGCTGCTCACCCCCTACGCCGACCAAGCGACCCGGGAGGAAAGTACGGACACGGACGTTCTGTGTTGGCACATGTGCCTCGCCACAATCGCCCATGTGGTGCGGGTGTATCGTTTGTTTTGCCTTTACAGATTGGCGTTGGGACGCGAAACTGGCAAGATGGTTACCCGGAGCTGGCGCCCATGCGTGTCCTTGAGGTGGCGTGCAACGCTGGTGGATGGTCACAATCGAGTGCAAGCCTGAAGAGAAGGGGGGGCTTCCATGCCGATATTGCATCCCCGTGCTGGTGGCGGCCCGTACGCGTGCGACGCGTTTCACTGACGTTGCACACGACCCCACTTTTCGGAAAGTGACCCGACCAACGGACCGCTAAGCGTGTCTTGACGAGAAGATTATCGAAGCACCATCGTCGCGGTGACATACAATGGTAAGTCGTTCGCAATCGTTCCGGTTGTTCTCTTAGAGTTGAAATGGCCAATCAGTTCCATCTTGAACCTGAGGAGAAGAGGATGTCGAAGCCGAAGAACGAGAATGTTGCCTCAATGCAAGGCCCCAGAGGTGAAAGACTATTCCTCATCTTGTTAGCGGTGCCAATCATCGCGGGTTCTACCCAACTGGTTGTCTGGATTATGGGTGTTCACGGCTTCATCGCGGAGAGTTACCCCCGCTCGTACGTCCTAATTGCTGCGATACTCGTATCTTTAGCCGGGTTGCTCGTATGTGCAACATGTCTATGCTACCATCCGAGGAAGAAGATACTCTGGATCAGTCTGACGTTGAACGTTCTTGTTGTGTTTCAGGCATTGGTTATCCCTCTGATGCTGTGCCTGATGTTACTTGAATACTTGTAATGTAATGGGGTGTCCTGCCCCAGTAATGGGGGTCAGGCCGGGATTAGGGATTAAGGCTTGAGGCAGCGCGAGGAGGTGGCCCGAAAATGCGGCTGGAAGACGCCGGATCGATCTGATACAGTCGTACACGTACCGCTCTCGCCGTACGCCGCCGCTCTTTGACAACCGAATAGACCATCCGCCGACGCC